>JAURGP010000035.1 GCA_030833725.1 Candidatus Kapaibacterium sp.
AAGACCGCCTTGTCCAACAACAATTTTTAAAACTTCACCTGCAGTTGGTGTTGTTAATGTTGCTTTCGAGTATCCACCAGCAGCACCTGAGGATCAGAGATGAGACGAACCACACTCGAGCCCACTGCTGTGTAGGAGCGCTCGCCAAGTCCAAAACGCTTCAGGGTGGTGGTAGTGTACCGTAGCACGGTGCGGTAGGATGTTGCCTGGAGCTGGGGTTCTCGGGATGATCCTGAGAGCTGCATGAGTCCGCCTTGTGCCTCGTGTACCATCCACCCGGGTGATCCATCTACCGTTGCACCAATAACCGACCACATCTTCAGAGGACTCAGGAATTCGCCGGCTGGAGTCGTCAAACGCGTGGAAGCCACCCACTGTTGCTGGCCAGGATCATACAACCACCCCAGTCCGTTGGTGGTGCGCGCGTAGCTCCACAAGGCAGGAATACCTTGACTGTCGCTTGCACGCGTTCCAACGGTAACCTGCGCTGCATCGAACCCATTCAGAATCGGCAGACGCAGTCGGATCTCGAGATCGTTGTCGAAGACGTAGATCGAGTCCTCATAGACTGCCGGGATGAACTGCGTGAAGGACATCTCATGAGCAAGGCCACGACGAGCCCATTGTGTGCTGCCACCGTTAATAAGTGTGGACGTCAGCCCCCGCTCGTCCACGAGCATCACACCTCCCGAGTCGATCGCGACGAAGATGCGTGTGTCACCATCCCGACGGATGGTCCATGCTGATTGGAGGCCCTCCAGCAGGAGTGTATCGTTCGTAGATCCGTGCGAAGCCGTGATCGCAGAGATCACCTGCCATGGCGCATCGTGACCATCACGATACAGAAAGGGCGAGAACAACCCGCTATTTCCAGCAATCGACAGCAGCGTTACCAGTGCCTTACCGTGTTTCGTCAGGTACAGCCGGTCAACCCGTGCCCCTGAATCCAATCCATACTCGCCAGGTAGGTCAAACGGTTGCCACGTGAAACGCTGAGGTCCGGTGGTTCGACAGACGTACCACGTTGATGGAGTGGAGGAGGGTTCTGTGCGAGCCAGCAGGCCAATGGAAGCGTCGTAGGTGTATCCTGTCAAGCTGCCAACCTCCGGACCCGGTACGAACGTCCACGTAGAGCCGGCATCTGTGCTAATGATGGTCTGCATGACATACACACTGTCGGTCAGGGCAAACACCCGTGGTGCCAGTCGAAACCCGTTCCCATTCACCTGGCGCACCAGGCTGTCAGGCAGCCATGACGTACGACCGTCCTCCCGGACGATACACGCCGACACTCCATCACCATTCACGGTATAGGTGCCAGCAACCAAGAGCGGCCCTCCACTGGGTTGCGCCACCACGAGGTTACGTCGCATGAGAACCTTGGCATCCTCATCGAGAAGCGGCCGGTACTCGACACCGTCGGAGCTTGCATACAGCCCCTACACCATCATCCCAAAATAGCTGTCCAAACGTCCGATCGACAGCAACATTCACGCGCCTCAGGTTCCCCGAAGTGCTTGCAATACTGGTCCACTGCAGGAGCGATCCGGTTTGGGAGAGAGCAATGGACGTGGTGATCAGGAAAACGAAGGTAGTAGCAACATGTCTCATCGAGCGACCTCCTTACAACATGCACACAACGATCCTTGAGGAAGTTAGGGTCTTCAGGAGCACACTGTTGTCACGAATTGTCACGAATTGTCACGAATGACCATGAATGACCACGAGACGTAACGTCCGATCCTGATTGGTACGGCTTGGTTAACTTTCGGCGTTGTTGCCTCTTCACCATCACCATCGATCACCAACGCACACGCCGCACCATGTACGGAACCTTTCAGGAACAGCTACGCACAACGTTGTCGGAGATCGACAGCGCCGGACTCTACAAGCGCGAGAGGATCATTACCTCGCCTCAGGGACCCGAGATCACAGTACGGGATCGCAGCGAGCCCGTGCTCAACTTCTGCGCGAACAACTACCTCGGATTGTCGTCGCATCCGGATATCATTCAAGCGGCGAAGGATTACTTGGACTCTCATGGTTTCGGGATGTCCAGTGTGCGGTTCATCTGCGGCACGCAGGATATTCACCGGGAGCTGGAGCAAAAGATTGCCAGCTTCTGCCATACCGACGACACGATTCTCTATGCTGCCTGCTTCGACGCCAACGGTGGCGTCTTCGAGCCATTGCTCGAAGCCGAGGATGCGATTGTGTCCGATGCGCTCAACCATGCCTCCATCATTGATGGCGTGCGGTTATGCAAGGCCAAGCGCTACCGGTATGAGTCGTGCAACATGGCCGACCTCGAAGAGCAACTCAAGCAGGCACGGGCCGACGGTGCACGGAACATCCTGATTGCAACGGATGCCGTGTTCTCGATGGACGGCACCATTGCGCCGCTGGACAAGATCTGCGACCTGGCCGACACGTACCAGGCCCTCGTGATGGTGGATGAGTGCCATTCGATGGGCTTCATGGGAGCCCACGGACGGGGCGTTGTTGAACACTGTGGCGTAACGGGGCGTGTTGACATCATCACCGGCACCTTGGGCAAGGCCCTTGGCGGTGGTATTGGTGGCTTCACCACCGGACGACAGGAAATCATCGACCTGCTGCGTCAGCGCTCGCGGCCCTATCTGTTCAGCAACTCGCTGCCCCCATCCATCGTGGGAGCGGGCATCAAGGTGCTGGAGGTGCTGAGCGCCACAACGGAGCTGCGCGACACACTCGAGCAGAACACCACGTACTTCCGCCAGCAGATGACGGCCCTCGGCTTCGACATCTTACCCGGCACACATCCCATTACTCCCGTGATGCTCTACGATGCCCCGCTGGCACAGAAGATGGCCGACCGCCTGCTCGAAGAAGGCATCTACGTGATCGGCTTCTTCTACCCCGTGGTTCCCAAGGGTAAGGCCCGCATTCGCGTGCAGGTCTCCGCAGCACATACGCAGGAGATGCTCGACCGTGCTATCAGTGCATTTGCGAAGGTTGGCAAAGAACTGGGAGTGATCTCATGATCGTTGGCATCTGTGGAGCAGGAACGATGGGGCGTGGCATTGCCATCGCCACCCTGCAGGCCGGACATGCTGTTGTGCTCTACGACCTGCAGCAACACGCGGTGGACGAAGCTCTCGCCAGTGTCCGCGCTGCACTTACCAAGGCCGTTGAAAAGGGCAAGTTGTCATCGGAAGCTGCTGAGCGCGCTAGCGCCCAGCTGCAGGGCTGCAGTACCCTGGACGGTCTGGCAGCGTGCGACCTGCTCGTAGAGGCCATCGTAGAGCGCATGGATGTCAAGCATGCCTTGTTTACGCAGTTGGAGCAGATCGTGGCACCAACAGCCATTCTGGCAACGAATACGTCGTCCATCTCGATTGCTGCACTGGCCAGCCCCCTGCAGCATCGTGATCGCTTTGTGGGACTGCACTTCTTCAATCCGGCCCACATCATGAAGCTCGTCGAAGTCATCCGCGGTCCAGAGACGTCGCAGGCTACGGTGGATCTCTGTCTGTCGTTTGCCCGCGAACTGGGAAAAACACCAGCCGTGGCCAAGGACGTACCAGGCTTTATCGTAAACCGCGTGGCCCGCAACTTCTACAACGAAGCCCAGCGCATCGTCATGGAGGGGGCTGCCGAGGTGCCACAGGTCGATACCCTGATGAAGGGTCTGGGATTTCGTATGGGGCCCTTCGAGTTGATGGACCTGATCGGTGTGGACACCAACCTCGATGTGACCAAGAGCCAGTGGCAGCAGTTCTTCCTTGAACCGCGGTTCATGCCGTCGCTGCTGCAGCAGCAGGTGGTAGATGCTGGTGCTACGGGGAAGAAATCGGGAAGGGGCTTCTACACCTACCCTCCCACCACCGGCAAGAACGAGCCCTCGTGAACGGTGATCGTCCGAGCTCCGTCACGGTGCTGATCGCCCGCAGGTTTTCTCGTGGACTGCGAACCGGGCTGGCACGATTTACCACGGTGGCTGCCATCGTGAGCGTAGCCATCGGCTGTTTGGCGCTGATCCTCTCCATCAGCATTCTCAACGGCTACGAGGAACAGATCATCTCCACAGCCAGTCGCACGATGGCCCACATCGAAATCCAGCCACTCGAACCCTCGATCGGGATCCCTACGGATCTCGTCGACCAATTACAGGAACTACCCGGCGTCCGTGCAGTCGAGACCGTGGTGACCAAGGAAGCGCTAGCTCGCTCCGGTGGCGCTGCCGTAGAAGGCGTGATGCTCCTTGGTGCATCCCCTACCCACCTTCGCACACTGGCCGGGGCTGATGAACAGCCAACGCGTCCTGGGGCTGCCGAGGGCCTACCTCCAGCGTGGATGGGTCGGGAATCTGCTCGGCTCCTCGGCTGCGGAGTGGGTGATACCGTGGTGATCTATACGTCGCGGGACGGACAGCAGGTCCCCACGATCTTGGCTGTGCAGGTAACTGGACTCATCCACACCGGAATGCATACGGTCGATGCGTCGTTGGTTGCCATGCACCACGCCGATATCGAGCGGGCGCTAGGCCCGTCGTCGAAAACAATACTGCTTACACTCGACGATCCGCTACAAGCATCTGCCATCGGCATGCACGTCCAGCAGTTCGTGCCGTCTACGATGTTCGTTCGCACCTGGCAGGACCGCTTTCAAGCCGTGGCCTCATGGATCGAGTTGCAGAAGCGTCCGATACCTGTCGTGTTGGGACTCATGAGTCTGGTGGCCATGTTCACCGTAGCCTCTACCCTCCTCGTAGCCGTGGTGGAGAAAACACGGTCGATCGCCATTCTGCTCACCTTGGGTATGCGTCCATCGGCCGTGCTACGCGTGATTGCCCTTCGGGGACTGGCGTTGTCCGGCACAGGCGCGTTGATCGGTGCTGCACTGGCATGGATGCTGGCCGTGGTGCAACAAACATGGGAACCGATCTCTCTTGACGGCTCCGTGTACTTCGTTACGGCACTACCCGTCTCACTCGATCCCCTGCCGTACGTCCTAGTGCCCGCCATCGCCATCGGATTGTCCGTTGTGGCATCGACGGCGCCAGCCCTACTGATTCGCAGGATTCAGCCGGTGCGTGCGCTACGATTCTCCTAGTCTACTCGTCGTCTACTCGTATTCTAGCCGTTACTGTAGTACTGCCGGCAATGTTGCCTCGTAGACGTCCCGGAGGGCGGAAATCTCCTCGTTGACGAGTTCCTCACCTGCAGCCGACACCGTCAACCGATCACCCCCAGTTGTACCCAGTACGGTGAGCGGTACGTCGTGTTCGCTGCAGAGCGACTGCAGAGCCGCGAGTTGTCCGTCGGCAACGGCTACGATGATGCGGCTTTGGGCTTCACCGAACAGATGCCCTGCCATGGCCTCCCATGGGAGATCAACCGCGCAGCCTACGGAGGATGCGTGGTGTCCAAAACACATCTCGGCCAGCGCCACCAGTAAGCCCCCTTCAGCACAGTCGTGCGCTGCACGAACGATGCCCTGGCGAATGGCTGTAAGCGTAGCGCGCTGCAGGCGAACTTCTTCGTCGATGTTCATCGTGGGTGCATCGCCCG
This sequence comes from Candidatus Kapaibacterium sp., assembly GCA_030833725.1. Classification (GTDB taxonomy): domain Bacteria; phylum Bacteroidota; class Ignavibacteria; order Kapaibacteriales; family Kapaibacteriaceae; genus OLB6. The sequence continues at coordinate 5,553 of JAURGP010000035.1, forward strand.
TGATGCGTCCCCGAATGGTGTGGAGGTATTCCGATCCACCCAGCTCTTCGCGCTGCCACCCCAGCAGTGCTACCTGGAGTCCGGCCTCTGGGAAGCTGGCACCAACAACGGACGACACATCGTCGATCACACCCAACATGCCGATGGTTGGCGTCGGGAAGATCGCATGGCTTTGGGATTCGTTGTGGAAGCTCACATTGCCACCCGTGACTGGCGTGTTGAGAGCGCGACACATATCGCCCATGCCACGGATGGCCTCGGCAAACTGCCAGTACACCTCTGGATCGTAGGGATTGCCGAAGTTCAGGCAGTTCGTAATGGCCACCGGCTCGGCTCCTACGCAGACGCAGTTGCGCGCCGCTTCAGCTACTGCAGTAGCGCCACCGCGATAGGGATTCAAGTAGACGTAGCGGCTGTTGCAGTCCGTTGTTACGGCAATGGCCTTGCCGGGAAGTTCTTTCAGGCGCAGAACGGCAGCATCGCCCTCACGGCGCATCACGGTATTGTCGCCAACTTGGGAGTCGTACTGTTCGTACACCCAGCGCTTGCTGGCAATGGTTGGTGCAGCTAGGAGTTTCCTCAAGGCGTCGGTAGCTTCGGCGTGATGCAGGCGGGCACCACGATCCACGGCCTGTCGCGTAAGCTCTAAGTACTCCGGCTGCTTCTGCTCGCGCACGTACACGGGAGCACCACCACCGAGGACCAGCGACTCTGCAGGCAGGTGAGCTACCGTTGCTCCATGGCGCTCTACGGTGATGAAGCCATCGTCCGTAACATGGCCAATCTGCGTGAACGGTACGTCCCACTTGGCACACACTGCCGCTGCCTCGGCCTCTTTCCCCTTCTGGACCACCACGAGCATGCGCTCCTGAGATTCACTGAGCATGATCTCATAGGCCGACATGTCCGCCTCACGGAGAGGGACAAGGTCTAGGTTGATGTGCATCCCCACGCCACCCTTCTCGCTCATCTCCGAGGTTGAACACGAGATGCCGGCGGCACCCATGTCCTGAACACCTACCACCACGCCTGCAGCAATAAGCTCCAGCGAGGCCTCCAGGAGGAGTTTCTCGGCAAAGGGGTCACCCACCTGCACGGTGGGGCGCATATTCTCGGTGTGTTCATCGAACTCTCGCGATGCCAGCAGCGACGCACCATGGATACCGTCGCGGCCGGTAGCCGACCCCATCAGAAACACGGGATTGCCCGGCCCAGCCGCTCGTGCCGAAGCAATGCCGTCGGCCCGAACAACGCCTACGGCCATGGCATTGACGAGGGGGTTGTCGGAGTAGCAGCGATCGAAGTACACTTCGCCACCCACCGTGGGCACTCCAAAGCAGTTCCCATAGTGACCAATCCCATGCACCACCCCTTTTACGAGGAAGGGTGTACGTCCCTGATCAAGTTCTCCGAAGCGCAATGAATTCAGAGCGGCAATCGGGCGAGCTCCCATCGTGAAGATGTCGCGCAGAATACCTCCAACGCCCGTAGCGGCACCTTGAAACGGCTCCACAGCTGACGGGTGGTTGTGCGATTCGATTTTGAAGGCCACGCCATAGCCCCCTCCCACATCAATCACACCGGCATTCTCTTCACCAGCAGCCACCAGCATGCGCTCGCCTTCACGGGGAAGCGTTTTCAGCTGCAGAATGGAGTTCTTGTACGAGCAGTGCTCACTCCACATCACGGAGTACACACCGAGTTCGGTGTACGTTGGTACCCGCCCTAAGCGATCAACGATGGCCTGGTACTCGGCGGCTGTGAGGCCTAACTCTGTGGCAGTGTCTACAGTAACGGGAATCTCGGAGTGGAGGTGCATAGGAGGATGTACGGATGGGTTATCGACTGGTGGACGAAATCGGTCGCCGGCGCTCCTGCTCGGCGTGGAAGGCGGCCGCCGCAATGTTGGCCACCATGTGGAGGTGCTCTGCCGACGGAGCGATCGGCCAGTGTTCCTTCACCCAAAATGTAGAGTAGTTCCCCTCCACAAAGGCATCGTGATCCATCACGGCCCTGCAGAACGGAATCGTTGTTTTCAGTCCGGAAAGGTGGTAGCTGTCTAGGGCTGCTCGCGTGCGCTCGATGCACTGCTGCCGATCGGCTCCCCACACGACCAGTTTGGCCACCATGGGGTCGTAGTGGACGGAGACTTCATAGCCGGGATACAGCGCGCTGTCGTTGCGGACACCATCGCCGGATGGTAGTTCCAGCATGCCTACGCGTCCAGTATCTGGCAGGAAGTCGCTGTACACATCTTCGGCGCAGATCCGGCACTCGATGGCATGGCCCTTGGGCTGTGCAATGTCGGCCTGCCGCATGGGAAGGGGCTCTCCGGCTGCAATGCGAAGCTGCCACTCTACAAAATCCAGCCCGGTGACCATCTCGGTCACGGGGTGCTCGACTTGCAGGCGGGTGTTGACTTCCATGAAGTAGAACGAGCCACTGGCATCCAGCAGAAATTCAAGCGTACCAGCGTTGGTGTAGTTCGAGGCCTTGACGAGGCGGGCAGCTGCCTCGCCCATGGCCGAACGGATTTCGGGTGTAACAGCCATCGATGGCGATTCCTCCACCACCTTCTGATGCCGGCGTTGGATCGAGCACTCCCGCTCAGGGAAGTACAACACGGTACCGTGCTGATCTGCAAGAATCTGAATCTCGATGTGGCGTGGTTGAACGATGTATCGCTCGATAAACACTCGACTGTCGTTAAAGGCTGCGGCTGCCTCGTTCTGAGCCATGCGGAAGGCCGACTCCATCTCGGCCATTGACTCAACGATGCGCATCCCCTTTCCTCCACCACCGGCAGCCGCCTTGATGATGACGGGAAAGCCGATCTCTTCGACCAGGGCGCGGGCGTCGTCGAACGTAGTAACGGCCCCTGTGCTACCGGGGGCAATGGGCACTTCAGCGGCAATGGCCAGGTCGCGGGCGGCCGTCTTGTCGCCCAACATGGAAATGGCTTGTGGTGTTGGTCCGATAAACGTCATGCCAGCCTCTGCCACGGCCGTGGCAAAGTCGGCATTCTCACTAAGGAATCCGTAGCCGGGATGAATAGCTTGAGCTCCGCTCTGGCGAGCTGCTCGAAGAACCTTGTCGATCACGAGGTACGAATCGCGTGGGGTAAATCCACCAATGGCGATAGCTTCATCGGCTTCGCGCACGTGCAGGGCCTGTTCGTCGGCCTCCGAGTAGATGGCAATGGTGCGGATGCCCATGGCCTTGCAGGTGCGGATGATGCGCAGGGCGATCTCTCCGCGGTTGGCAATCAGAACAGACGTAAACATTGGTGTGACCAAGTTGAACAAGGGTGAACAACGGTGAACAAAGATACTCCGGAGCGATTCACCATTTTACCGCTAGAACTCGACGATCGTCACGCCATCGCCCCCTTCCTCGATCTTTCCGATGCGATAGCCTGTTGTGCCGTGGTAGTCGGCCAGGTAGTCGTGGACCACCTTGCGCAGGGCACCCGTGCCCTTACCGTGAATGATGGTTGCAAACGGAAGGTGTCGCAGCAGAGCAGTATCCAAGAATTGCTCCAGTGACCGCACACATTCGTCGGCTCGCATCCCTCGCACGTCGAGCGTTGTGCTTGCGTCGGCAATCACGTGACCAACCACGCCGGGACTATCTCCCCGGCGATACTCCCGCTGGGGCGGTGAGGAGGCCGAAGCTCGGGACGTATGGGAGGTTTTCTGGAGTTGCGAGCGCTTGACGCGGAACTTGATGCCATTCACATCAATGGTAGCATGATCTGTTTTGGCATCGATGGCCAGGACTGTTCCGGAACTCGCCGTGCCGGTAACCACCACTGTGTCTCCTACCGCGATTGGAACCACTGGCTCATCGCGAGTCGGCTGCTCCGAGGGCTCTCCGAGGAGCTGATCTCGGGCCGTGGCAAAGTCCTGCTTGATGTCCTTCATCTCACGCTGCGACCGTGCCTGTTCGCGCACTTCACGAATCGTGTTCTCTATCAAGGCATTGGCCGAGCGGAGGAGCTCCTGTGCCTCCTGTCGGGCATCCTGCAGCGCGGTCGACTTCTTCTTCCGAGCTTCGGCCAGACGCTGCTCCAAATCGGTTCGCAGTTCAACTGCCTGTTGGCGCTCGCGGGCAGCATCGGCCTTAAGCTGCTCCGCATCCCGCAGATACTGCTGGAGGGCGTGAATACTCTGCTCGAGCTCGCCGTGGCGGTCGCCGAGGTAGCTCTGTCCGCGCTCGATCACCACGGCAGGAAGTCCTACCGACCGGGCCAGATCGAAAGCATAGGAGTTTCCTGGAACTCCGGGCAAAAACGTAAACGTTGGCTGCAGATGAACGGTATCGAAGGCCAAGGAGGCATTCGTGATCGTTGGCTGCGTAAGTGCATACTGCTTCAGCGACGACTGGTGCGTTGTAACAACGAACAACGCTGTTCTCTGCACCAGTGAGTCCAGAATGCCTGCAGCGAGGGCACCGCCCTCAGCCGGATCCGTGCCGGCACAGATCTCGTCGATGAGCACGAGCGCATCGCTGTCGCACTCGGCGAGGACGTCGCGCAGGCGAATGATCTGGGACGAGAACGTCGAAAGGTTGGAATCGATCGACTGGTGGTCGCCAATGGCCGTGTAGACCCTCTTTGGTGCGAGCGTGCACGTCCCCAGGGGGAACACGCCACTCATGGCCATCACCACCGAGAGACCGATCGTCTTCATGGCAACCGTCTTACCACCGGCATTCGGTCCGGAGATCAGCATGCCACGATGGTTGCTGTCCAGCGACACCGTCAACGGGATCACCTCCGAAGCAGATCCACTCATGCGCCTCCGCTCCCGCGCTTGATGCAGCAGGACCGGATGGCGCACGTCGATGAGTTCCACGAGCGTCGGTACGGTTGTCCTCTCCAGGATGGTCGGTTGCAGTCCGCCATAGTCTATGGCATAGTGCGCCCGTGCCAGGATGGTATCCACGGTGGTCATCACTTCGTAGGCAGCTTCCACCTCGAAGCTGACAGCTCCTAACTCCGTGGTGAGCACCGTAAGGATGCGGATGATTTCGCGCTGTTCCCTGCTGCGCAGGATCGACAGCTCATTGTTCATGTCGTAGGTCTCTGCCGGCTCGAGAAACACCGTGTTTCCGGATGCCGACATGCCGTGGATGATGCCATCCACAGCTCGCTTATTCCCTACCCGCAGCGGCAACACGAAACGACCGTCGCGCTGAGTGATGAAGTCTTCTTGGAGGAGTTCGTCCTCGCCATACTGCTTCAGGATGCGCGCCAATCGATGTCGCAAGCGTGCCGACACGGCATGGATCTCGCGACGAATTTCCTGGAGTTCACGGCTTGCGGTGTCGCGCACAGCACCGGTATCGTCGATGGCATCGGTGATGTGTTTCTCCAACACACGGTCGGCCACAATGGACTGAGTGAGGTCATAGAGGGAGGGGGCTATCCGCTGCTGGTCCATGAAGAATGTCTTCAGGATGCGCGAGGCAACGAGGACCTCGTGAACGAGCAGAATGTCTGGTGCAGAGAGGAAGTTTCCGGCGATCCGCGATTTCTGCAACTGTGGCCGCACATCGTCGAGGCCACCCATGGGTATTGGCACACCGGCGGCAAGAATGTCCACGCCCTCTTGTACCTGCCGCAGGGTCGTTCGCAGGTGCGAGACGTCGTCGATAGGTCGCAACGTCCGAACCACATCACCGGCCCGCGAACTACGGCAGTACCGAGCAATAACGTCGAGGACGTTTTCCAGGTCGAGCTCCCGGTACGCTACTTCACGCAGCACCGAGCAACTCCTTGGCCACCGCCTGGATCAGCGTGCCATCCGCCTTGCCTTTGAGCTGTTTCATGGCAGCACCCATCACCTTGCCAACGTCCGATGGCCCGGTTGCGCCAATCGCGGCAATCACATCGGCGAGGACAGCGGCCACCTCGTCGCGACTCATCTGTGCCGGTAGGTAGCCCTGAATAATGGCCAGCTCGGCTTCCTCCGTTGCCGCGGCGTCGGGTCGGCCAGCAGCAAGGTACTGCTCGATGGCATCCTTACGTTTCTTGGCCGCTTTCGTGAGAATCGAGATCGCATCCTCATCGGTCATGGGACGATCCAACCCAGACTTCTCGAATTCGAGAATGCCAGCGCGAATCGAGCGCAGGGTTTCCAGGCGGAGTTTGTCGCCAGACTTCATCGCCTCTTTGATGTCGGCTTGGATTACATCTGTTAGGTTCATAGGCACAAATCTACGGTAGAGGGCAGTATCGAGTATCCGACACTCGGTATCTCGATATCTTTGCACATGATTAAAGCCGTCGTCTTCGATCTCGACAACACCCTGGTAGACTTCATGGCCATGAAGCGCCAGGCTGTGGATGCTGCCATTGGCGCCATGATGGACGCCGGGCTCAACCTCACCTTCGATCAGGTCAAGGACCGCATCGATGGAATCTATGCCGAACTGGGCATCGAATACCAGAAGGTGTTCGACAAGCTCCTTGAAGATGTGTTGGGCTATGTCGATCCGCGGATCATTTCCGCTGGCATCATCGCCTACCGCCGGGCGCGCGAGGCAGCGCTGAAGCCCTATCCTCATGTAACGGCAACATTGATGCAGTTGAACCGTCAGGGGCTCCGCTTGGGAATTCTGTCGGATGCGCCTACACGCGAGGCGTGGTTGAGGCTCTGCTTTATCAACTTCCACCACTTCTTCGATCACGTTGTGACCTTCGACGACACCGGAGAGCGCAAACCAAGTCCGAAGCCCTTCCGACTTATTCTCGAGCGCCTGGACGTCCAACCCGATGAAGCCATCATGGTGGGCGACTGGGCCGAGCGGGACCTCGCTGGAGCCAAGAACGTAGGCATGCGCACGGCCTTTGCCAAGTACGGAGACTCGTTCGGTAACCAAGACATGTCCAACGCCGATGTGATTCTTCACGACATCAAACAACTGCTTGATATCGTGCATCAGCCATGATTCTGCCTATCTACACGTACAACCACCCCGTTCTGAAGCAACGCACCGCTGATGTTGACGATCTGACGGACGACGTCCGAGATCTGATCAACAACATGATCCATACGATGCGTGTGGCCAATGGTATTGGTCTGGCGGCAAATCAAGTGGGTAAGGGGCTGTCCCTTACGGTGATCGACCTCGCCGAAGATGGCACACCGGCCGACGACGACAATGCCCTTGTGCTCATCAATCCCGTGGTAGAAGCCGTCTCCGACCACGTTGAGGAGTTCGAAGAGGGATGTCTGTCGCTGCCCGACTACCGTGATATCGTTGTCCGACCTGAAGCGATTCAGGTTCGCTACACGGATGCCGCCCTGAAGGAATGCGTTCGTGAGGTAGATGGCCTTTTGGCCCGCGTGATGCAACACGAGATCGACCACCTGAACGGCATCTACTTCTTCGAACGACTCTCTCCAATCCGCCGAACCCTCGGTTCCGGCAAGCTCAAGCGCATTGCCCGTGGTGATGTGGACGCTGACTACGAATTGTTTCAACCCTAACGACAAAAACTCACCCGGACCACAATGACAACCTTCCATAACTACATCAACGGCACCTGGGAACCCTCGGCAACGGGCCGCACCTTCCCGAACTTGAACCCGGCAAATGTTCACGATACGATCGGCACCTTTCCAACCTCATCGGCAGATGATGTGGACCGTGCCGTGCAGGCTGCCGCTTCGGCCTACGCCACGTGGCGACTGATCCCGGCTCCACGCCGCGGCGATATGCTGCGTCGTGCTGGCGACATCTTCGCCCACCGGAAGGCCGAGCTAGCCGATGTGATGACACGCGAGATGGGTAAGCCGCTCTTTGAGACGGCGGGAGACATCCAGGAAGCCATCGACACCTGTTACTACGCCGCCACGGAGACACGCCGATTGTTCGGCTATACCGCTCCATCGGAGATGGAGAACAAGATGAATTTGTCCTTCCGGATGCCCATTGGTGTGTGTGGAATCATCACGGCGTGGAACTTCCCCATTGCCGTGCCATCGTGGAAGATTATTCCAGCTCTGGCCGCTGGCAACACCGTGGTCTTCAAGCCCTCGGACGACTCACCGCATTCGGCGAACATCTTCGCCGAGATCCTTGAAGAAGCTGGCATCCCCGCCGGCGTGTTCAACGTGGTCCACGGCGATGGCGAAGCTGGTGCAGCATTGGTGGAACATCCCGACGTAAAGCTCATCGGCTTTACCGGCAGCACAGCCACCGGCAAAGCCATTGCATCGACGTGTGGCAGATTGAACAAGAAGGTGTCGCTCGAGATGGGTGGTAAGAACGCCCAAATCGTGATGCCCGATGCCGATATGGACCTAGCCCTGCACGGCGTGCTCTGGGGAGCCTTCGGTACCACGGGACAGCGCTGCACGGCAACGTCGCGACTGATTCTGCATGCCGACATCCACGACGCCTTCTTGGCACAGCTGCGTGATCAGGCCTCAGCCCTGGTTCTTGGCGACGGTCGCGTTGAGGGCCATCAAGTTGGGCCCGTAATCAACGAGCGTCAGATGACAAAGATTCTGGAGTATATCACCATTGGCGGCAGCGAAGCATCGCTCTACCTTGGCGGCAAGCGTGCTCAGGGAGAAGGACTCAACGACGGCTACTTCATCGAGCCAACGATCTTCACGAATGTCACACCACAGTGCCGCATCTTCCAAGAGGAGATCTTCGGCCCGGTCCTGAGTGTTGCCAAGGCCCACTCCTTCGAAGAAGCACTTGCCATGGCCAACGACTCAGCCTATGGTTTGTCGTCCAGCATCTACACGCGTGATGTGAACGCTGCATTCCGGGCGATTCGCGACATCGAGGCCGGCATTACCTACATCAACGCACCAACGATCGGCGCCGAGGCGCACATGCCGTTTGGTGGCGTAAAGGGTACAGGGAATGGTCACCGTGAAGGGGGCTGGACGGTCTTCGACATCTTCACCGAGTGGAAGACGGTCTACGTGGACTACTCCGGCAAGCTTCAGCGGGCGCAGATAGACAACTACTGATCGGCAACTACTGGACGACGACTACTGAGTAAGTACGGTCATCACCCGACCATGGGCTTGCACAGCTACGAGGACAGGTCCGCGGTGCTTGCGCAGTGGCAGGCGAAACGTGCGTGTTCCAGCCGGTTCCATCTCGCCCACGAAGGCCTCCAGCAGACGTCCCTGCAGGTCATAGAGGCGCAAGTACACATCGGCTTCGGCGAGAAGCTCTAGATCGATGCTCACAACCGTGTCCTCGATCTGCGCCCGCAGCAGCGACGCTTGGTGGGTACCGTGCACGGGAATCTCGGATGCAGAGGTCACGCTGGAGCGACGAACGAGCACCTTGTACACCGAGGCACTGGCCGAGGACTGTGTTCCGGTGTTCTGGAAGAAGATGTTGGGTGCCGTACTGCGAATACCACCAACGATGTAGCCAATGTGATATCCAGCAGTGAGCTGATCCTCAGGCAAGCGGTGGCCGAGAATCACGCCATGGTCGGTAAGCGGCACGTCGTGACGGTGAACGAACTCTGCGCTACTACCCTCCAAGTCTGGCATCAGGTCGTCGATCTTGGCTTCGCGGAAGGTGCCGCTATTGTCGCGACTGATCCGAGCGATGGTGCGGACAAACGGAACGTTGTCATCCTGGAGCAAACTCCCATCGTTGGCCACCGTGTACTGGCTCATTCCACCGAAAAAGAACGTATGCTGCTGGTGGGTTGTCGCCGACGAATCCACCACGGGAACACTTGCACAGTGGTAGTGATTCAGGTACTGCGAGAACTCCGGTCGCGGTGTATACGAGGTTGTCGTCACATCCACGGGGTGGAGGAAGGGCAGGTCCACATCGCGCTGAAACACTCCGGAGAACACGGTATAGCCATGGCGCCCGTCAGGCAGCACCTGCGGAACCAAGTTGTAATCGCGCCGATGCAAGTGCTCGGGATCGGAATGGTGCTCCAGTTCCGTGATCACTGGCAGCGCTGGCTGTGTTGCCGTCGTGTCGATCGTGAAGCGGAAAATGCGCTCATGATAGCGTTGGGTGAAGGAGTTACCGCCCATCGGATTGTAGCGACCATCGAATCGATGGCCCCCTACCAGCATGAGCGTATCGCCAATCCTTGCCAGATACCCACCAGTGACGGCAGCTCGCTGATCCTCTGCGCTCCGCACAAAACTGGAGATTGGTGCTGCCGAGCGAATAGCAGCGATAAGGCCTGGCACATCAATCACGCTGATGCGTGGATGCGTAATGTGGCGCTGTACCGTCGTCGCATAGCCATACCCACCCATCAGGATCAGCTGCGTGCCATCTTGGACGAACTGCATGTTCGTACTCTGGAGCTGGTCGGCTACGGGGCCATCCAGCTGCAGCACAGAGACACTGTCGATGGTTCGACGTTCAAGATCAACCACGAAGATCATCGTGTTATTGTCGGCAGCCAAGAACGATGTTGGTGGTTGAAACCGATGCAGACCATCGCGTCGTCCACCGATGATCAGGAGATCAGAGCCGACGTGCGCCGAAGCAAACGACTGCACCTGTGGCATTCCCGGTATGTCATAGGGTTCCAGCTTGACGGTCCATTCAGGCATCGACGGCTGCGCAACCACCACCTGCACTAGAACGCTGAGAACAAGAAGGCTTCGAATCATGACGCTCCTCATCGGTACTGAGAAACAAGGGCGATGCCCGCCGTAATGAGGACCATTCCCACAAGAGCTGGCATCGCCAGACGCTCGTGGTGAAATGCAACGGCGTAGACAACGGTAAACAGAAACACCAACCCCGTGTTCAAGGGAATGAACACGGCCACTCGGGTAAACGACAAGATCAGCGTCGTAAGGACAAAGCTCGATAGCAGCGCGGCGATCCCTACCATGCCCTGCCACGACACCAGCGCCTGCACAAGCGACAACAGCGTGGCCTGTTTGCCTTCCACGGCCTGGTGAACCAGCGCCATCCCGGCCACGGCACTCACCGACTGCAGAACCGACAGAATGATCAACTTCATGGATGTATCACTTGCGCGTTGCGGATTGCTGTTGCAGGAGCTCAAAATACCGACGAATGAGCAGCTGGTATTCTCGCGAATAGGATCGCTCGAGTTCCTGCATCCGCTGTTGCAAGGCTGAACCTCGCAGCAGCGATGGATCAAGAGCCGACGGGCTGGTGCGATCTACATCTTGCCCCACGTTCGACTCGCGTGTTTGTTCGTACTCGCGCTCATTCATGGACGTTGACGCATTCAGTAACCGCGACAGGATCCGCTCCTGACGCATCCGCGTTTCCGGTGTGATCGAGCCGGACTGCATGTCCGACACCACTTCGCGCATGTCCTCGGCGATCTGACGAAGGTTGCCCAGGGGCTTTTTTGATCCAGGCATTTGACGCGTTTGCTGATCCAGTTCCTCCAGGGCCTTGAGAGCTTTACCCTGTTGCGCCGCAAGGCGTCCCATTTCTGCACGTTGTTGCTCGCTCATCTGCGAGCCCCCTCCACCACCTTGCCCAACATTCTGGCTACCCTGGTTGATCCCCGACTGCTGCTGGGCCAGTTGTTGTAGACGCTGAAACGGGCTTGGCCCCTGGCCTTGACCTTGTCCCGGAGCCTGACCCTGACCACCCTGTCCTCCTTGGCCGCCGCCTTCGCCCTGCATCATCTGGCCAAGGGCCTGTCCCATGCGTTGGGCGGCACTGTTCATCGCCTGCATGGCCTTGCCCTGCTGGGCAGCTGCCTGCGAGGCGTTTCGATCCTGCATCTGCCCCAGCGATTGTTGCATGGCCTGTAGCGCATCACCGAGATCCTTGGCGAGCTCTGGCGACACGGACGTGGACTTCTGCGACAGCTGGAACATCGAGTTGGCCACACTTTGCATGGACTGCTGCAGTCGCTGCTGTTCCTGAGCTGCCTGTCGGAATTGGGCCGACGAAGGATCCATCTGCCGCATGGACTGCATCAAGCGCTCCTGCTGCTTGGACATCGACACCATGTCCTGCATCCCTCGCTGCATCGAGCGCATGGCCTCGCGATTGGCGTTGCGACGCATCTGCTTCTGCATCTGCCGCATTTGCTGGGCAAAACGCTGCAGCTGGTCGGACGCTTTCTGTTGTGGAGACTGTGCCTGCTCGAAGTTTCCGGAGTTCAACTCGCGCTGCGCTTGCTGCATCTGGTCCGACGTCTGTTGATCCTGCAGCTCTTTCTGGGCCGCTTCCATCTGATCGGTGGGCATGTCCGCACCAAGCTCCTTCATCAGCGACTCCAGCTCCTTGGCTTCGTTTTGCAGCGCCTCGGTCTTTTCCTGCAGCTCTTTCTGTTGCTTGGCCAGTTGCTCGCGACGCTCGCGGTCGTTTGGATTGGCCTGACGAGTTTGTTCCTTGAGTGACTCCTGCTGTTCGGCCAGCTGTTCGGCACGTTTCGAAAGCTCGTCGGCTTTCTGCTCCGCCTGTGCTCGTTTCAGCAGATTGAGCGTGCGCTCGATACTCTGTCGGAACTTCTCTTCATCAAAGGTGAACTGCTGCATCATCTGTTGGAGCTCCTCCGGCGACATCTGCTCCATGGCCTGTTCCATCGCCTGCTTCATCTGTTCCTGCATCCGGCGTAACTCCGGAGCATCAACCTTGCGCATCAGCTCTTGGAGTTCCTTATACTTCTCCAGGGTCTCCGGTGAAATGGCATTGTTCTTTTCGAGCGTCTGCGTCATGCGCTCCAGCTTTTCCACGGCCTGTTCCATCCGCTGTTGGAGGTCCTGCTGCCGCTGGGCTAACTCCTGAGCTTTCTTGCGATCGGCCCAGTCGGTTTGTCGCTGCTGTTGCGCCTGTTGCTTCTGCAGCTCCCGTTGCAGTGCATCAGCTTCCTTGCGTACCTCTTCGGCTTCCTTCACAACGTCCCGTAGTTCCTGCTGGAGTTGCTTCTGGGCGTCGTCGGTTTCGGCAAAGATCTCTTCCAGCGATGGCATGCGAACCGATCGCACGGGCGTGCGTGCAGATTTAGGCCCGCTCACGGCATCATTATCCGTCACCTCCAGGTAGTACTCAAACTTGTCGTTGGCGGTCATCCCCAGCGCCCCGAGGTTCCACGTATAATCCACGGTGAGCTGCGTGGACAGCAGAGTTATCGGAAGTGCCAGTGATTGGAACGTTTTGTCCGGCTCGGCATACGACGACTGCACAAGGCGATAGTACAGGCGCAGTGCCGAGCAACCGTAGTCGTCCGAGATGCTCACCTTCATCGGAAGCAGCGCGGAGACATCCACGTCAACATCCGTAGCTGGTTCAAGGAGCGCAATGGTTGGCGACGCATCAGCAAGGGCCGTCACCCGATAGCGCACCGGTTCGGCATTCGTCTGCCCCGAGACATTTTCCACGACTATGCGGTAGGATCCCGATTGCCGCACAACAAAGCGTCCACGTGCTGAAGCACCAGCGATGGTCAGTGGAAGTTGCTGCACAGAGCTATCCGCATCCGAGGTCACTTCAAGGAATCCACGATGCAATGTGCCGCCGGTCGTCACGGTGAGATCCACCACTGATCCCCGCAGCGCCGTCACATCAGCTTGTTGCTCGGAGATCGTATTCGGTGTGGTGGTCGAGGTGGTTATGGCACTGCGTGCATACTGCGGTGGTGTCACAGTACCCGAAAGCGATCGAATGATCGGCCGATCAATCACCGTGATGGTGTGGGTATCGCTCACCACGCCGGTGTCATACCAGGCCCCTGTAGCGAAGGCCGACATCGAGACCGTACTGGCCGGTATCTCATACCGGTACGTACCGGCACTGTCGATCGGTAGTGGAAACGATACGAACTGATCGGACTGTTCCTCACGAATCCACAGATCGACCGTTGTAGGAACAATTCCGGCAACGGTTACTTCAAACCACGCCGCTGTACCTCGCAGCACCGTGTCGGCACTTGCTCGCACATGTAGGGTGTAGGGGGCTGGCGGCGTGTAGGAGCGCGTATGGTCCATGAGTCGCTCAAACGACGCCCTCATAGGAGCTACGTGCAAGGCTCCTCCGAGCAGGC
>JAURGP010000036.1 GCA_030833725.1 Candidatus Kapaibacterium sp.
CCGATCAGCAGGTTCTTCAGCGTGATGTTGCTCGCACCGTCGCCGAGGTAGAATGGGGCGCGGAACTGGCCGCTGGCACCCAAGTTCACACGGATCGACTTCTGCGTGCCACCATCGAAGGTGAAGTACCCAGCTGAGTTGTACCACCGCGCGTCCTTGTTGAACTCGAGTTGGATAGCATTCGGGTTGGTAGCCAGCAGAGCTTGGCCGAACTGCACACCGATTCCATTCAACGACTGAAGCGTAATTGTGATAGCCCCTTTCGACAAGCTGCGCAACAGTGTTGGCTTGAATGTGACCGTGTTTGTAGCATCCATGCCAATGATCGTTGTGCGCAGGTCCAGTGCCGGCCTGTCAGCCAACGTTGAGACAATACTGTAGTTTGCGTCTGTCAACTCGAACGTTACCGGACCAGACACACCTTTCAGGTACAAATCATCAACAGCGTCCTGGAAGGTGATGTAGTTACGTGCCTGTCCAACGTTGAGCGTACCGATCGTGTACGTCCCGGACATGTTTGCGCCGACCGTGAACGTCTCACAGATCTGGTTGTTGCCGGTAATTGGATCGCCAGGATACTCTACCGTGAGGCAAGCCTCGTAGTCACCGGCTGCTGGAGGGGTAAAGGCTGGAAACTCTACGCCAGCGAGGTTGTTCGGAAGTTCGGCGCCTACATCTGGAGTAATCACCAGTTCGTTGTAGATACGCGTGCGGCCCGTTGGTCCTCCAAGTTGGAAGATCTCCATCCGAACGGGAATGTCCGTGAGGTCCAGAATACCGCCGTTGACAATCACGCCAGCTGGGCGGAATGGACGGCGAGCATAGTACTCACCCGTTGGCGTTGGGCTAGAAATCGAGCCGGCTCCAACTTCTTCATTGTAGAGCGTTTGGAACACATACTCGTTGCCGGGCGATGGGATGCAGTCATTGATCGATTGCATGTCGGTGGCATTGAGTAGCTCACTGCACACTTGCAACTTCCACGTTATTACTTCCAACGTATTGAATAAGCCGAAGTCGATCGAAGCTTGCTGTCCCGTTGACAGGTCACCAGCCCATACCGTCGTATCGCGCCACACCTCTTCACCCGTCAACTCCTTGGTGATCACGGCAACACTGCGAACCGACGTAATCTGATTCAATCCGACGTTCTGAATACGCGCACCAACCGGGATGCTAACGCCACGTGGATACTTGCGAGGCATGGCCAACGGCGAGCGAATGGCCGACGTTGCCAGGTCGTTCTGGAACGCCACAACAAACACCTTCTGCCACGTTTGTGTGTAACCCGGAATGCTGAACTGTGCTTCAACACGGTACGTACCACCAGTAGCATTAGTGAGGTCGAGAATGCCGTTTGCACCGGCACACGGGCCTTGAGCTTCTGAGAACGTGTACGTGAGCAGACTCGACATCGTACCAACGTAGTTAATCGTCGAGCTGCCGTTCTGCGTCGCCTCGTAGATCACATCTTCACTAGGAGCTGGACCAACAATCTTGTACTTCAGCCCAATACGCTGCCCTGCTGACTGACGGAAGGACAAAGACGGCTTCGGGAAGGCAGGTGTAGATCCGTCGTAGACGTCGCCTGCACGGAGGATGCGCCGAGGGTCTACGTCGTCGGGGAACGAATATTCGATACCCGCAAGCACTCCAAAACGAACTACTGGACGATATGCATAGGTGTACTCTGCACGAGTGCTCGTACAGAGATCCGCACCGTCCTGCCACCAGTACGATGATGTACCATTGAAGTAGGGAGTTGGATACGTTAGCTGCACTTCTGGTGCTGCGTATGTGTAGCCTCCCCGGTAGGAGCAAAACTGAATGTTCACATTCGAAACACCGTCCCACTGGATCGGTGTAGTGAACTTGAACTCGTACCATGTCCCGTTTGCGTTGTACGGCATCAAGGGAACACGCCACGCCCCGTTCTGGTAGACGAGCTGCCAGCCTTGAGCCGTAGAATTATTCCACGTAGCATTCACACGCGCCTGACTTGTTGTCCGTCCCCAGATCCTCATGTTCCGCAGTGGCGACACGTTCGTATTCTGGCGAATCTTGATGGCAATCGACTCAATATTACCTGGCGACATTCCAGCAGCTAAGAGCTCGGAAGCCTTCCACACGTAGTCGTGACGACACATGTAGTACCAGTCGGTGAGCGGATTGTACACGTTGACCGTACTCCAGTAGGTGTAGGCACCATTGCCGCCACCAACTTCGGTGTAGATCTGTGCGTTTGCCGTAGCACTTGGCCACAAAGCACACAATGCAAGAAGGGCGGCCAGGATCGGATGACCTGCGCGCGCAACCCTTCCAAGGAGTGGAAGACGTAGCTTCATGCGTCTGCCTCTTGAAATGAGAAGAATTGATTGTATCCGTCGTTATCGGCCATGAACGTATGCGTACAGATTGCCTACGCTCTTGGCATGGTAGAAAGACAACGCAGCTCCAGAAAAGTTCCTTCACTGCATACAGCCATTCGTGTAAAAATGCGGAATTTGTGATTCCATGCTAAATCTAATGAACGTATCCCTATGATTAACAACACCTTGGACCTCTACAGCACGATTCAGGAAGCCGTGAATGCTGTGCGGTCGCACGTTTCTACCTCCCCTACTACATCCCCCGCTACACCCCCTGCTGTGGGCATCATTCTCGGAACCGGCCTGGGGGGACTCGTTCACAGTATGCAGGTGCACCACACGGTTGACTATGCGCAGATTCCGCACATGCCGGTTAGTACCGTAGAGTCGCATGCTGGACGCCTGCTCTTCGGAACTGTTAATGGCGTCGAAGTGGTGGTCATGCAGGGCAGGTTCCACCTGTATGAAGGCTACACGGCCAAGCAGGTGACGTTTCCCGTGCGCGTGATGAAGTTTCTGGGGGTACGCACGTTAATCGTGTCGAATGCTTGCGGTGGTTTGAACCCCTTGTATCGTAAGGGTGACGTGATGGTCATCGACGACCACATCAACCTGTTGGGCGACAATCCCCTGATCGGACCGAATGATGATCGTTTGGGGCCGCGCTTTCCAGACATGAGCGAGCCGTACTCGCAACGCTTGATCAGCACACTCCAGAGTGTTGCGCTCGAACGGAAACATTCCATCCATCGAGGCGTCTATGCCGCGGTAGCGGGACCGAATCTCGAAACACGGGCTGAATATCGATTTTTGCGTACCATTGGTGCAGACGTTGTCGGCATGAGCACGGTGCCAGAAACGATCGTTGCACGCCACATGGGAATGGATGTGCTTGGCTTGAGTATCGTCACCGACGAGTGCTTCCCCGATGCTCTTGAGCCGGTGACGTTACAGGACGTTCTTGCCGCTGCGGCTATTGCGGAACCTGTACTCACCGACCTGATTACCCACGTATTGCCGAGAATCTGATGAAGCATGTTGTTGTTGCTGTGCTCGTAGGCTTGACGATCCTGGCATCGTGTAGCCCAGATGAACCCCTGATCTCCAACTTCGACGGGTCCTGGCGATACCTTGTCTCCACTCGAACAGGATTGGCAACGGTGCGTATGCCGTCTGGCACCATCGACAACGCGAGTATCTGGAGTGGATCAGCCCCCTACCCTGTACAACGTCTCTACGAATTCAGGGATGGCATCTATGCTGTGGTGAACGATGGTAGTGTCTTGGTAGTGGATCGCACGACCCTCGAGGTACGCGATACGCTAGAAGTCTCTGCTGGAGAGGCAATCACCGGCTTGGCATTTGCCAACGCCACAACGGCCTACGTCGGCCTTCCAGATCGCGGTGGTATCGGCGTCCTTGATATGACGACCAATGAGGTCGTAATGGTGATTCCAGTTGATGGAGCATGCACCGATCTCGCAGCAATGGGCAATCAGGTACTTGTTGTTCACGAGAATCGAGAGGTGGCGTCGCTCATTGATACGCGTACCAACACCGTCGAAGCCGAGATTGCGCTGCCGAATGTGGATGCGTTTTGCGTGATCGGTAGCTCGTTCACTGGCACGTTTGCCATTCTCTGTGGCGGCGTCGCACAACCGAGTGACGAGACCGATCCCCTGCCGTCGGTGGTGACCGTCAATGTGGCTACGCGATCCGTCGTAGCCTCTAGCGTGCTGACACTGCGTACGGCCATCAATCCGCGCCTGCGTCCGTACGGGATTGCAGTTAACGATCTGGGCTTCCTGTACATTCCGATCCAACCGGCGCTCATGTTCGTTAACTCCCGTTCGCCCAACGCGAACGCAGCACCATTGGTGATCGAAGAGTACCATGGTATTCGCTACCATCCAGCGCGCGCGGAGTTCATCTGCATCGCCCGTGATGGACGCACCATAGACGTGTATGACCAGTATGTCGAAGACAAGCGTATTTCTTTAACTCTGCCGGATTCCATAAACGCTGTCATCGGGATCGGACCATCATGATTCCCAACCTGCTTGCTCGAGCTGGCGAAGTATCACCTCGTATCGTCCTGCCCGACTCTGAAGATCCACGCACGCACCACGCTGCGCGTATGATCATCGATCAGCACATCGGTAATCCGATCCTTGTAGGACCACCAGAGCGAGTTGCCAAGATTGCCCTGCAATGCGACGTTGACATCACAGGTGTTGAGATCATCAACCCTGCAGAGGTTCAAGACAAGGCTGCTCAGCACCTCTTGGTTCAACGTGCTGGGAAGGGGCTCTCGGAAGCGGAGGCTCTGCATCTGGCATCACAGAGCCTGTATGCCGGTGCATGGTTGGTGGCTAGTGGCCGTGCTACTTGTGGCGTAGCGGGATCGCTCTCTACAACAGCAGATGTTGTACGCGCTGGCCTTTGGATGATCGGCATGGATCCCAACGTGCACACCGTGTCGAGCTTCTTCGTCATGGTGTGGAATAATCCAGACCGTGTGCTTACCTATGCCGACTGCGGAATCGTGCCACAGCCTTCGGCAGAACAACTGGTTGACATTGCCTATGCGTCTGCACGCAATCATCAACGACTCACTGGTGTTGAACCTCGAGTGGCCTTCCTGAGCTTCTCCACGAAGGGCTCGGCCAATCACCCGATGGTCGATCACGTTCAGCAGGCAGCGCGACTCTTTGCCCAGCGGCATCCATCAATCCTCGCCGACGGCGAACTCCAAGCCGATGCTGCATTGATACCGTCTGTTGCAGAGCGAAAGGCACCTGACTCAGCCGTTGCTGGTGCAGCGAATGTGCTGATCTTCCCTGACCTCAATGCAGGAAACATTGCCTACAAACTCACGGAGAGACTGGGCGGAGCACAAGCACTCGGTCCAATCATTCAGGGATTGCGTCTGCCGTGGAGCGATGTGTCGCGCGGCTGTACTGCAGCCGATATCACGCACGTTGCAGCGATTGCCGCCGTGATGTCGTCCACCACGCAACCTCTCCACTAGAGTACTCAGTTCTGGCGTGCCAGCGACTGTTCGAGCAATTCATCGAAGTCAGCGGCTGTGAGCTTATACTGCTCGTTGCAGTACTGGCAGACGAGCTCTCCCTGATCTGCGTCGCGCATCGACTTGAGCTCGCTGTATCCCAGCGTGAGCAGGATCGACTTGAAACGATCTAACGAACAGCGACAGAAGAAATCGACGGCCTTCGTCTCGAGAATGGTCATTGGGATAGGGCACACTTCGTCGATCACCGCTTCGGTCGACATTGGTTTGTCAAACAACGACGTCAGCCGAGGCATTGCATCCAGCGCATCGTACATCTGGAAGATGTCTTCTGGGCGGGCTCCTGGCATCGCCTGCACGAGCAGTCCCGCAGATTGGACAATCTCATTCTGACTATTGAACGTCACGTCGATCACCACGACCGACGGAATCTGCTCTGACTGGGTGAGGTAGTACCCCATGTCGCTTGTGACGTCGCCCTGGCGCAGCTCCACAACACCTGTTACGGGCTCCTGTTTGCCATACAGCACGCGCTGCACCTTTAAGATACCAGCCCCCAGTGGTGCGGATGGATCTGCGGGCTGACGATTCACCGTAGCATACCCCCGCACCTCACCTACGTGCAACGCTTCGGCATAGAGGTGTTTAACCACACCGCTTCCGTCTCCCATGATCGAGACGCGCTCCTCACCCTTCATGAAACTGGCCAACAGACTTGCACTCGTGAGAGCTCGAGCAAGGAGTACTGCACGAACAGGGTCTAGCTCATGTCGTTGCTGTGCCGTGCGGGTCACTGCCGTGTTCTGGATCACTGCTACACGGAACAGACCGTCCTCCGACATTGCGCGGGTTACACGATCCCGCTGTTCCCACATGGCTTTGACAGTATTGTGATCTGGTGTCATGGACTACTCTTTCGTATGCGTCAGCGTGAGCTGTTGTAATTCAGCCAGGATGGCCATGGCCTCGATGGGGGTAATGCGATGCACGTCTAAGGCCTTCAATCGTTGTTGAATCGGATCGATAAGCACAGGCGTTGATGGAGCACGACGTACTGCCTCAACTGAGGGGGCAGACGTTCCCTGTTCGAGTGAATGAAGCACCTGTGTGGCCATTGACAATACGTCATTGGGAACCCCAGCCATGCGTGCTACGTGAATACCAAAGGAGTGATCGCTATGACCTCCGATGACACGATGCGTGAAAATGATACTCTCACGTTCTTCGCGTACCTCGACTTGATGATTTGTAATCCGTTTGTACGTTGAAGCCAATGACGCCAACTCGTGATAATGCGTTGCAAACAGGGTCTTGGCACCTACAACTTCATGCAGGTACACGGCAAGCGACCACGCAATCGACATTCCGTCAAAGGTGGCCGTACCACGACCTACCTCATCGAGGAGAATCAGACTCCGGTTGCTTGCATTGTGCAAAATCGTGGCTGTTTCCTGCATCTCCACGAGGAAGGTGCTCTCCCCTGCCAGGAGGTTGTCGTGTGCACCCACACGGGTGAAGATGCGATCCGTAAGCGGTATGCGTGCCGTCGTTGCGGGTACAAACGACCCAATATGTGCTAACAGCACAATGATACCCGTCTGTCGCAGGTAGCTGGACTTACCGGACATGTTGGGACCCGTGATGATCTGCACCTGCGAGGAGTGATCGTCCAGCGTCAACGAGTTGGCAACGTACGGCGTACCCGGTGGGAGAATGCGTTCCAGGACCGGATGTCTGCCGTCTACGATATGGAGATCCGCGCCAGGATGCACAACAGGTCGAACAAAGTTGCCGTCCAATGCAGCTTGGGCAAGGCTTACGTAGGTATCAATGGTTGCAACAAGGCGGGACGTTTGCTGCAACGCGGCACAATGCTGAGCTGTGTGTGTGCGCAGTGCGGACAGAAGCTCGTGCTCGATCTCTACCAATTGCGAGGAAGCCTGCAGGATCGTCTGCTCCAGATCCGTGAGTTCCGCCGTGGTGTAACGCTCGGCATTTGCAAGAGTCTGGCGGCGTTGATACGTTTCGGGGACCTTTGCACTCTGTGTGCGACTCACTTCGATGTAGTATCCAAACACCGTGTTGGTTCCCACCTTGAGCGTAGAGATTCCCGTGGACTGACGCTCGCGCTCCTGATACTGCTGAACCCACGTTTTACCGTGATGCATCGCTTGAGCTGCCTGGTCGAGTACCGCGTGGTAGCCCGGCTTGAACATCATTCCAGTGCCAAGCTGGAGTGGAGGATCGTCCACGATCGACTGTTGCAGCAGCGTACACAGCTCCGCATGAGTATCAAGACTCTCACCCAAGTTCCGGATGTAGTTGCTATCCGTGTCGCGAAGACACGCTTGGAGCTCAGGCAGAATCTCGAGACTGCGGCGCAGAACGGACAAATCACGTGCCGTTGAGCGGTCTGCTGCAATACGAGCCGTTAGCCGTTCGATGTCGGCCATTTCTGACAAGATGCGTTGAATCCGTTCGATAAGCTCAGGATCCGAGGCGAAGGCCGCGACGTGTTCTAGACGCTCATTGATGGCCTCAAGTGATTGCAGCGGTGCGGCTACCCACCAGCGCAGGCACCTTGAACCCATCGGCGTACGGGTACGATCCAGACAATCCACCAAGGCTCCGGACTGCTCCCCTCGTTGTGTTGTCGAGACAAGCTCCAACGTGCGCCGTGTACTGTGATCCAGTACCATGCTGTCGCGGTCTCGGAGCGCATGGATTGAGGTGATATGACGTAGTGGTCGCTGTTGCGCCTGGGCGACGTAGTCCAGTAACACACCGGCCGCGACTATCCCGGCCGTATCATCCTGAATGCCGAAGCCCCCTACCGATACGGTACCAAAGTGCGACGTCAGCGTTCGCATGGCGGCATCTAGGTCTACGTGCCAGTCCTCGATGCGCGTCACCGCCGGTGGTTGTGAGTGCCTGTGTATGAATGGCCGGACACGCTCGATAGAGGAGCGTGGAACGAGAATCTCAGCAGGCTCGTGCATCTCCAAGGTAGATGCGAGCTGGTGTTCTACCACGGAACCCGTAAAGAACGCGCCAGTGGAGACGTCGAGGAATGCCACGCCCCAAGGCGCAGATGAGGCAACCGGTGGTATGACGGCGCACGCATAGGTATTCCGTTGATGATGCAGGAGTTTGTCGTACAGCACCACACCCGGCGTAACGATTTCTACAACACCACGTCGTACAATGCCCTTTGCCTGCTTCGGATCCTCCAGCTGTTCACACACCGCCACGCGATGGCCGGCCTGCACGAGACGGGGCAGATACGTGTCAAGTTGGTGGTGGGGAAAACCGGCTAGTGGTATCTCACCAGCTGCGCCGTTGTTTCGCTTGGTGAGCGTAATGCCACAGGCCTTCGCCGTGAGCTCGGCGTCCTGGCCAAACGTCTCGTAGAAGTCGCCTAGGCGAAAAAGGAGTATGGCCTCCGGATGCTGTTGCTTGATCTGGCCATACTGCTTCATCAATGGTGTTTCAGCCGCTTTCACATCTGCAAGATACGGCGCCACCGATCTTCCATCAGAGCTCTTGCCAGTTGAGGCCACTGCGCGTATCTTTGTGGCCGGCGATTCGTTATCGCATGGAGAGGTGGCCGAGTGGCTGAAGGCAACGGTTTGCTAAACCGTCATAGTGTTTAAGGACGCTATCGAGGGTTCGAATCCCTCCCTCTCCGCTTCCAACAAAGCCCTGCGCCATGCGCCGGGCTTTGTTGTTCCCGGCCGCCGTTGCGCTCTACGTCTGTCCATCATCTCTCAGTGTCCGGCACCATGTCTGCACCTACCGATCGTCCCACACGGGTCATCATCACCAACCGCAAGGCATTCCACGACTATGAGATCGTGCAGCGGTTCGAGGCGGGCATTGTTCTGACAGGAACTGAAGTGAAGTCCGTACGTGCCGGTAAGGTAAGTATGACCGACGCCTATGGGATGTTTCCCTCACGGCATACGAATGAGCTGTACCTGATGGGAATGCACATTCAGCCGTACGACTTCGGCCAGCGAGAGAACCACGAGCCAACACGTCGACGAAAACTGTTGCTACGAGAGCATGAGCTGCAACGCATCCGGACGCAGTCAGAAGAAAAGGGACTCACGATCATCCCCCTCTCGATGTATTTTTCGGGTCCGTACATCAAGGTAGAGATTGGACTGGCGCGAGGTAAGAAGCTCTACGACAAGCGTGCCAGCCTCAAGGACAAAGAACTCAAGCGAGAAGCACAACGAGCACGAGAATGAAGAACGTTGCCGACCAACTAGCCATCATCCGCGAACACGTCGTTGATCTCTTGCCGGAGGAGGATCTTGTTCGCAAACTCGAGCGCAGTGTGGCCACAGGCACACCGCTTCGCATTAAGCTCGGCCTTGATCCAAGCCGGCCAGACATCCACCTCGGCCACGCAGTGGTACTGCGGAAGCTTCGCCAGTTTCAAGATCTTGGTCACACGGTCGTGCTGATTATCGGTGATTTTACGGCAATGATTGGCGACCCGACTGGAAAGTCTAAAACTCGTCCTGCGCTAACCTTGGAAGAGACCCGGGCAAATGGCGCAACCTACGTCGAGCAGGCATCGCGCATCCTGGATCGAGAACGTACCGAGGTTGTCTACAACAGCCAATGGCTGGATGCACTGTCCTTCAAAGATGTTGTTGCCCTTGCTGGAAAGTACACCGTCGCCCAACTGCTCGAGCGAGACGACTTCACCAAACGATACCGCTCAGGTGAACCCATCAGCGTGCATGAGTTCTTGTATCCCCTCTCGCAAGCCTACGACTCGGTGGCAGTCCGCTCAGATGTAGAGTTAGGGGGCACCGATCAGAAGTTCAACCTCCTCGTTGGGCGCGAGATCATGCGCCAGTATGCGATGGAACCACAGTGTATTCTCACGATGCCCATCCTTGAAGGAACGGACGGCATCGAGAAGATGAGCAAGTCACTGGATAACTACATCGGCCTAACCGATTCAGCCAAGGACATGTTCGGCAAGACGATGTCGATCCCAGATACGCTGATCACGCGGTACTTGCAGTATGCCTGCTTCGCAGCACCTTCCGACGTGCAGCGCGTGGCAGATGGCTTGTCTGATGGTTCACTTCACCCACGAGCGGCGAAGGTGGACCTCGCCCAACGCATCGTGGCTCTGTACCACGGGCAGGAAGCAGCTGCGGATGCCTTTGCCGAGTTCGAGCGCATCTTCGTGAAGAAGGACCAGCCCGATCACATTCCCGACTGGTCTCCGGAGCCCAGCATTACCGAGCTCACACTTGTCGATGCCGTTGTCGGAGCCGGATGTGCCACGTCGAAAAGTGAAGCACGTCGACTCATCCAACAAGGTGGTGTTCGCGTAAATGGTGTCCAAAACAAGGACCCACTATCGATCCTCACCGTAGCCGATCAGCCAGTAGTTCGTGCCGGTAAACTCTCCTGGTTCAGGATTATTCCTGCGTGACAACCGAGATCTTCGTTGCCTGGGAGGATGCGGCCAGCGGACGCCAGAACATGGATCGCGATCTGGAGCTGGTCCGCAGTGTTGCCAATAACGCGTTGGCTATCGCCTTCCGCTTCTACACCTGGACGCCCTGGACGGTCTCGCTTGGCAAGCACCAATCTGCATCCGTCGCGGATAGCGCTGCCATCCGAGATCGCGGTTACGATGTCGTGCATCGCCCCACCGGTGGTCGCGCTGTGTTTCATGCTCAAGAAGTCACCTACGCTTGCGCCGTGAGAGGATCGTCACCACAGAACGTCTATGGTGCTATCCACTCTCTCTTGCTCCACGCCTTGCGCCCGCTGATACCAACCGAGCCGATCCATACGTCTTCTCCCACACGTCTCCACGAACACTATGCCTCCGCCGGTCCTCTTGGAGCATCGTGCTTCACCGCGCACGCGCGCACGGAGATCACCGTAGAGGGTCGAAAACTCGTCGGCAGCGCACAACGCGTCATTGATGATGTGATCCTGCAACATGGATCCATTCTGTGTGGTCCCGCTCATCTGGAACTACCAGAGCTTCTCTTGCTTTCTGCTGCCGACCGCCAGCGTCTGCAACAGGCCCTAGAGCGCTCCAGTACATCACTTGTCGAGGTAGGCAGCCCCCTCACGCATCCAGCAGACGTTGCACAGCAACTCCTGACAACGGTCACGCCAGCGAACCTTGAGCGGCACGTCTTAGGGCTCGACGGGTTAGGGCTCGACGGGCCGCAGTACGGAAATCCCCGTGTGTGAGCGCACGGCGGCGATTACGTCCGAAACGCGACCGTCCACAACTACCTTCTTCTGCGTTGATGATGCATGGACAAGTACTGCGCCGTCTTCGTTGCGGAGTACCATCCCCATGTGGGCATAATCGAGGCCCTTCTTCGACGTGGCGATGGCCACGATATCACCGGTGCGCAACCGCCCCTCAATCTCTGCTATCCGGGCGGTTGGAATGTACGTGCGAGGAATTCGTCGAATCGAGCGCTCAATAGCAGCAATCACCGGAACCAGGTCTGGCTGCTTCTTCAGTGCAGGATACAGTTCTGCATGCTCCGACATGAAATGGACATCGATGGTAAGGGGCTCTCCACCAAGTTCAGGTGTGATGTCGCGCACAACACCTTTGGAGACGTTGTCGGCAATCCACTCTGCCGTGTAGTGGAGTCTGGAGGTGTACCCATCCAGAATGCCACCGCGATACCGTGTGTAGGTAACCTCCTCTTCCATCTCCTCCAGACTTGAGCCTCCGAGTTTCATCATGCGAGACAGTGCTAGGATATTCTCCACAAAGGTCACGCAGTCCAGACCTGCCAAGTCGATCCGACACTGCTCCGGACCTGGCTGTTCGAGCGTGCCACCGACGTAGCGCGTTCCTACGAGCTGCTCACCAAAAGCAGCCATCATGTCTCCAATGGGAAGGTCGGCCCATCCCTCTTCCTGGGCCTTGGCTACCATCTCACGAAAACGCTGGAGTGTCGTCGGCTGAGCAAAAAGTGTCTGCCACGGGAGAACCAGCGCAGCCCCAGTGAGCCCTAAAAAGGATCTTCTATTCATGTGGCGCTGAAGAAGTAATACTGATACCCAACTCACGCAGTTGACGAGCATCTACCGATGAAGGCGCCCCATCCATCAACGACAATCCCGATGTGGTCTTTGGAAACGCAATCACATCACGAATGTTCTCCGTTCCAGCCAATAGCATCACCAGTCGGTCAAATCCAAAGGCAATGCCACCATGCGGAGGAGCCCCATACTGTAGAGCCGACAACAGGAAGCCAAACTTGGCCTCCGCCTCGTCCCGACTCATGCCAATCAAGTCGAACATCCGCTCCTGAACGTCTTGGCGGTGAATACGGACTGATCCACCAGCTGCCTCGTAGCCGTTGATGACGAGATCATAGGCGATAGCGCGCGCTTCCCCAGGATCTGTCGTGAGTTTCTCGAGATCCTCCTGCATCGGCGCCGTGAACGGATGGTGTCGAGCAACGTAGCGGGACTCTTCCTCATCGTACTCCAGCAGAGGGAACTCCGTAACCCAATGCACGGAGAACATGCCTCGCACAGCCTCGAGAATCCCCTCTCGACGAGCAATCTCGGTTCGCAAGGCCCCAAGAATCAAGCAGGCACGTTCCCACCGCCCGGCGGCAAACAGCAGCACGTCGCCATCAACGGCTCCCGTGAGCGCAAGCAAGTCTGAGAGATCTTCGGGTTGTAACGCCTTGACGAAGGATCCAGAAACTTGTCCATCAACAACCTTGAGATAAGGAAGCCCCTTAGCACCATACTTCTTTGCATGCTCCGTAAGCTCATCCATCTGCTTGCGAGAGTAGGTGGCACAGCCGGGTGCCCGCAGCACCTTCACGACTCCCCCGTGTGACACGGCCTCGGAGAATACGCTGAACGCCGACGACCCTGCGCGATCGGTAACATCTTGCAACTCGAGTTCGAATCGCAGGTCCGGCTTGTCAGAGCCATAGCGATTCATGGCGTCAGCAAACGTCATCTGCAGGAACCGCTCCGGTAGTTCAATTCCTCGAAGGTCCTTCCACGCAGTTCGGACAAAGCCTTCAGCAACGGCCAAGACGTCTTCTCGTCGAACAAACGACATCTCTACGTCGATCTGCGTGAACTCCTGCTGGCGATCAGCACGTAGATCTTCGTCCCGAAACACCTTCACGATCTGCATGTAACGATCAAAGCCACTCACCATCAGCAGTTGCTTAAACAGCTGTGGCGACTGCGGCAGTGCATAGAATTGACCTTTGTTCATCCGACTCGGAACCAGAAAGTCGCGAGCCCCTTCTGGCGTTGATTTCGTCAAAACAGGAGTCTCGACCTCTACGAAACCCTGCTCGAAAAAGTAGCGATGGGCGATCTGGTACAGATGATTCCGTAAAAGGAAGTTGCGCTGTAGCTGTGTGCGTCGCAGATCGAGAAAGCGATACGTCAGACGTGTCTCTTCATTGGTCTTGAGGTCGTCAACAATCTCAAAGGGAGGAACGTCCGAGCGATTCATCACTCCAATACGTGTGGCTAGAACCTCGATGAGACCCGTTGGAATCTGAGGATTGGGGTTCTCGCGCAGACGCACTCTGCCCTGTACCCACAGCACCCACTCACTACGAATCTCCTTGATTTCCTGGGCAAGCTCTGGTGTGTCGGACGTGTCGATGACAGCTTGGGTGATACCGTAGCGATCGCGCAGATCAAGAAAGATGATGCCACCGTAGTCCCGCCGCGCATGCACCCAGCCATTCAGAACCACTGCCTGTCCAGCATTGTCGGGTCGAAGCTCACCACAGGTATGTGTTCGCTGTTCAAACTCCATGATTTTTCCTTACTGCTACGAATGCGTATCGGTGCTGGTATCGGTACTAGTATCGGTGCTGGTATCCGGATCGAGACTGCAATATGCGAACAAGCGATGCACGGCCTCGACAACCGTGTTCGGATTGATATCGTTGAGGTGATCTGTGGGACTCATCACGGCTTCATGGGGCGTTCGCCATGGGTACCATGGGAGTCGGCCGTGAACATCTGGTACATAGAGCACCACGGAGGGAGTTCCGTGAGTTCCGGCAGCTGCGGCAAGATGCACAGCAGCGGTATCGGGGACCAGCAGCACATCCATGACACGCAAGTCAACAGCGTACTGGTGAAACGTGGATGGGCCAACTGCATAACTGCCTGTCTCTGCGGCCAGTCTCTGGACGTCCTGTTGCTCTGCGGGTCCTCCAAACACATATACGCGGAGCCACGGCTTCTCGGAACGAAGTCGATTCAGAATGATGGCAAACTTCTCGATGCTGTACCGCTTGAATGCAA
The DNA here is from genome assembly GCA_030833725.1 of Candidatus Kapaibacterium sp. Taxonomy (GTDB): domain Bacteria; phylum Bacteroidota; class Ignavibacteria; order Kapaibacteriales; family Kapaibacteriaceae; genus OLB6. Next base: position 14,722 of record JAURGP010000036.1, read on the forward strand.
GACTGCCACTGAGAACCACGCCCAGCGTTCGTTGTCCGTGCTCGAGGCCGCGCTCGAGTCCGAGCCGCTGACGGGCTTGTTGAAGCTCAGCAGTGGTCACGGGGTACTCCGGACGTAGATCAACCGATTCCGGGTTGATCCCGAAGAGCAGCAGGAGTTGCGCAACACGAAGGTTGATGGGCACCGTTGATTGAGACAGCAGTGGTACGACGTGACTGTACACGCCTCGGTTGTCCTTATCAATTCCACATCGAACGTCTGCAGCCGATGCTTCGATGAGCATCCCGGAAGTAGTCGAGGCATTATCCAGCAGATCGACTACGACCGTGTATTTCGCACGACGCAGTGTCCACCACAGCGACCAGACTGACAGTACAGACTTCTTCAATACATGGATCGTGTTGATGTAGGGGGCTACGGCAGTGCGAACCGACTGATTGTTTGTGCTCAGCACCATATCAATCGTGGCCTTTGGATAGCGCCTTCGGATCTCACGTATCACCGGAGTAGCGACCAGTACGTCTCCTATGCGATCCTGACGAAGCAGGAGAATACGCAGGCCAGCTCCTGATGGCCATTGCGACAGGATATCCGTGGGAGTGTTCACTAGCTGCGGACTCCCGTGGCTATAGCGACGCCGGTTCCAGCGACCACGAATCGACAACTCCAATCGCTTCAGCAACGATTGATGACGGGCACCTCTGGTGTTCACAACGTATCCATCGCTTGGTCGTACACCTTAACGGTGGCAGCGGCACAGGCATCCCATGAGAATGACTGCGCGCGAAGTCTGCCTGCACTGCCAAGCTGCTCGCGCAGCTCGGCATTAATGAGCACTTCTTCGATTCCATCTCGTATGGATGGAACAGACCATGGATCGACGTACACGGCGGCTGAGCCCCCTACCTCTGGCAACGAACTCACCGACGACGTCACAACAGGACAGCCGCACTTCATCGCTTCCACCACGGGGAGGCCGAACCCCTCTGCAAGCGACGGGAACACTAGGGCTTCTGCGTGCGTGAGAAGCTGGGCATGCTCTTCGGGGGTTACATGTGAGAGCACAGTACACCTGGCATCACCCATCAATTGAGCGAGTTGTGGGTGCGAACGCTGCACGTGCTGTAGCGTCCATGGACCAATGAGCACAAGGCGAACGCTAGATTGTAGACGCTCCGAAAGTTGCAGCCAGGCTTGCAGCAGACGTTCGAGATTCTTTCGCTCGTCCAAGCGTCCGATCCACACTACGTACGGCTGGGCATACGGTCTACCACGATACGAGGGTTCAAACGCATCACTCACGCCCATTGGAACAACGCGAATGTTTTGTTCGACGGATGGGAAACTGGCAACGAGTTCGTCCCGGACAAACTGTGATGGCACGATGATACGCCGCGCATCTTCGATGGCCGGTTGAATCAATCGCTGGAATGACAACCGCAAACGTTCGGGGGAAGGGATGCTTCGGTCGAGGGGGAACAGGTCGTGGACCGTTACCACGTACGGTAGCGATCGTGGGAACTCGATCCCAGGTTCAAGCCAGTGGACGAGCTGGACGTCCTTGCGCCACGCCTGCCATCGAAACGCGTGGTAGGCAAACACAATGTTCTTCCCTAGCGAGCCGAGAGCAAGAGGATGCACAAGCCCCTGTCGAACCGTGACGTTCGACTGACCTTGTACCAACTGATGCGCGGAGTGGAGGTGTTTGGTGCGGGTTGCAAGCATCAAGCTCGGCCGCTTGGGTCTGGATGCCAGATGGCGCACAAGTTCTCTGCCGTACATGGGGATACCGCCATGTCCGAACGACCTTGACACATCAACGGCTACAGTGGACACGCCAGGATACGACGGTGCTACCCGACGGCTTTGTGCGTCGTGTACTGAACATTGGTCACGATGCCGTACACGGCATCGATCACGTCAGCTACATCTCGCGTTGTTTCGGGATCGTCGGATGCCTCAAACGCCTCTTCGGAGACATACCGAAACACTTCACGAAAGTGATTGTGTGCAGCGTTGTCTTCCAGAACGGAGTAATCAACACCGGTCGATGCGTAGAACGGGATCAACTTTTGCACCAGACCCAGATACTCCGCACGCTTCCCGTCCGGGACAACGTACGACACAGTAAACATGATACGAGACATGGCTGCCTGAGGTATGTGAAACGTCGAAAAATACGGAGAGAAGCTCGTCTACTGGGCTGAGAGTTATTCACATCAACGAAGGGGCTTTAACACAGTGTTAGAACCCCATTCTTCATCCAAGAACAGACCATGAACGCTGCCGTCGCACGTCTGTTGACAGCACTACTTCAGCTTACCCTTCTTCTTTGCTGCTTTGACGTCGGCCACCGAAACCTTCCCCTTCGAGTTGCCGAACATGTTCAGGGCATATGTCGCAACATCCGAGATATCGGCATCGGTGTACTTCGCAGGCAATGGAGCCATCACACCATTGTATTCCTTGCCGTTGACCTTGATCTTGCCATTTAGGCCGAAGATGATCTGCCGCAACAGCGTTTCCTTATCGGTTTTCGCGATGTAGTCGCTCTTCGCCAGCGGCGGATACACGTTGGCTAGCCCCTTGCCATCCTTTTGATGACACGTGGAGCAGTACTCATTGAACACCTTTTCGCCATTCTTCTTGTTCTGAGCAACCGATGGCAACGTACATACCAGACTTGCCGCTACAACCGAAAGGATCATGTCGACTGTCTTCATAACCAAACCTTACTGATCTGTAAACAAAATATTCTTGTCAATACTCATCAAAGATCTTGCGGCCTCGATGTGTGACGCATTATGTGTAGAGCTGGGAGCACAGGCACGGTTTCTCCGTGCTACAACATGACTCATCTACAACCGTGGCCAGCGCTGCGGATCGGCCTCGTGCATGATGTCATACACCGCTGTGAACACGTGCTCTGCCTCTGGCTTCGACCAGAAGTTGCCGTCTGTTCCATAGGCCGGACGGTGTTCTTGAGCAGTCACTGTGGTTGGACGAGCGTCAAGCCAGCGGTAGCCGTCCTGATGCTCCAGCACCTGCTGGAGGATAAATGCCGAGGCTCCGCCGGGCACATCCTCGTCGAGCACCATCAGGCGGTTGGTCTTCTGGAGCGAGGCACGCACAACGCCCTGCGTGTCGAACGGTAAGAGCGTTTGCACATCGATCACTTCCACATCAATACCAAGCTCCGCAGCATCCCGCGCAGCCTCCATGGCGACTCGGCAACTCGCACCGTAGGTGACCAACGTAAGGTCTGTGCCAGGTCGAAGCACTTCTGGTACACCCAGTGGCACCGTATACTCTCCAATGTTGGAAGGAAGGGGCTCTTTCAACCGGTATCCGTTGAGAACTTCCACAATCAATCCTGGCTCATCCGACTGCAGCAACGTGGTGTACATGCCCGCAGCCTGAGTCATATTCCGTGGCACACAGACGTACATACCGCGTACGAGGTTCAGAATCCCGGCCATGGGCGACCCGGAATGCCATACACCTTCAAGTCGGTGACCGCGAGTGCGCACAATCACTGGTGCTTTTTGTCCCCCCTTTGTTCGCCACTGTAGTGTTGCCAAATCGTCGCTCATCACCTGCAGTGCATAGAGGAGATAGTCCAAGTACTGGATCTCCGCGATTGGACGCAATCCCCGCATGGCCAGTCCGATAGCCTGACCGAGAATCGTGCATTCGCGAATCCCGGTATCGGTGATACGCAGTTCACCATACTTGGCCTGGAGTCCGGCAAAACCTTGGTTGACATCACCCAGATGACCGAGGTCCTCGCCGAAGGCAACGATCCGCGGATCACGACGGAAGTGAGCATCAAAACAGGCATTCATCACTTCACTACCATTCACCTTGGGTGCATCCTGGTCGTACGTCGGATGAACAAGGGGAACGCCGCTTACCTGATGAACGGAGTGACTGTGGAGATGCGAACCGTACCGAGGTTGGATCGCATCCTCGTACGCTTTTTGCCAAGCGATGGCACGCGTTCGCTCGCTACTTGGTGTTCCTGCCGATGCCAACATGGTGTGGTAGAGTGCCCTGATGATGTCACGGCGGAACGGCTCACGGATCGACGTTAACTCTGCCAGCACTGCAGCCACGCGGTCTGCGGCACTTCCCTGCAGTGTGCCATGGACGGCACTGATCATGCCGGTGGCTTCGGCAACATCGGCACGGATTGGCGAGATGTAGGCATCCCACGCAGCATCACGCTGCTGTTGCACCGTTGTCTTGGCTTCTTCCTCAATGGAAACAAGCTGTTCTTCCGTGACGAGTTCCATCTCCAACATCCACGAACGCATCTTGCGCAGTCCGTCGTGCTCCTCCTCCCAGGCCAGACGCTCTTTGCTCTTGTACCGCTCGTGCGAGCCGGACGTGGAGTGCCCCTGTGGCTGAGTGACATTCACCACATGAATCAGCTGCGGGACGTGCT
>JAURGP010000037.1 GCA_030833725.1 Candidatus Kapaibacterium sp.
AGCGTCGGTAGCCTCCGGGCCAGCATACCGCGCAGAGTGCACGCCGGGAGCCCCTTGCAGGGCATCGACTTCCAACCCGGAATCATCGGCGAGACAGGGCAGGCCGGTGGCCTCATGGATCGCTGCGGCCTTGAGGTAGGCATTTTCCTCGAAGGTTGCGCCCGTTTCGTCGGGTTGCAGTGTACAGCCCACGTCCTGTAGTGTGCGGAGCTGGACCTCTGGGCCAAACAGCGCACGAAACTCCTCCACCTTGTGGGTGTTGTTCGTAGCCAGTAGGAGTGTGTGGTTAGTCACGTGATTCCAGACAGTGGTGAAGGGCAGCTTGTACGCGCTTGAGAAGATCATCCGTCCCATCCGACCACGTTCCACCCATGGTGCCGATACGCATCACGGTATCAGCCAGATGGTCCTGACCACCAGCTACACGGAGGTGAAACACCTCCAACATCGTTCTGCGGATCTCGACGCTACGATCTACACGCAGGGCAACGATGCCCATGGCTGTAGGCATACCCAAGGTAGGTACACCGTGGGCCGCAGCCGTGTCAACGATTGCCCGGTGTCTCTGCTGATGCGCAGCCCAGGTGGCCTCCAGACCGACGTCCTGAAGTCTGCGCAGTGCCGCATCAAGAGCGACCATCAGGGTAACCGGTGGCGTCCAGGCAAACAAGCCCTCGCGCTGATGCTGGATGACCGTTGCGAGATGTAAGGTGTACGTGCGTGCTTCCTGCGATGCAATGCGCTCCAGAGCACGGGCAGAGAGTGCCGTCACTGCTAGCCCCGGTGGGCAGGCCAAGCCCTTCTGGATCCCCGCCACGGCTACGTCCAGGTCCCAGCGGTCAAACCGCAGTTCTTGAACACCAAGCGACGTCACCGTGTCTACGCCGATGATAGCCTGTGGACACACCCTGCGAATCGCGGCGGTGATCGTCGGCAGATCAATGGCTACTCCGGACGAGGTTTCGGCATGCACCAGCCACACGCCGTCTGCCGGTTGTAGGAGGTTGGTAAGATGCTGCTCCACCCATGCTGCATCATAGCTCTCACCCCACGGCACCTCGACCGTTGTCACGTGCAGGCCATAACGCCGAGCAATGGTCGGCAGGCGATCGCCAAACCGTCCGTGGCTGAAGACGACGATACGTTCTCCTGGTGCATGCACCGACGCTATCGCCGATTCGAGTCCCGTCATGCCGCTGCCAGCCTGGACGACGACCATCGACGTGGTATCGAAGGCATACTGCAGACGGCGCCACACCTCGTGTGAGAGCGCAATGAACTCCGGCGAGCGATGATGCAATGGTTGTTGCGCGCTCGCTGCCAGCACGTCAGGATGGACTTCAACCGGACCGGGTGTGAGCAGGCGTTCACGTCTCATGCCGGCAACCTCCGCCCCTCGTAACAGAGGATGGCAGATGCGATGGCGGCGTTCAGACTCTCAACAGAGCCCATACCGGGAATTGTGACGTGCATGGTACACTGTTCCAGCACAGCCGTGGAGATACCGTGCGCTTCCGATCCAATGATCACTGCAACCGGTTGACCGTTGCCCAAGATGTCGGCCGGAGTTTGCCCTCCGCGGGGAACGGCGGCGATGCGCTGATGATGGGACAGCATCTGCGGCAACACGTCAACGAGGTCACGGGAACGCAGAACGTTGATCGAGCCAAGGGCTCCAGCGGTCGATCGCACCACCTTGGGGTTGTAGAGATCGGCACAGCCACGGCCAAGGATGACGTCGGTCCAGCCGAACCAGGCAGCCGTGCGAATGATGGTCCCAACGTTGCCGGGATCTGAAACGCCATCAAGCACAACCACGCGATCACCAACGGCACGCTCTGCGACATACGGAACAACACACAGGAGGGATTGAGGTGTCTTCGTTTCGGCTAGCACCTCCATGTCCCTGACGGAGCACTGATACACCTCGGATCCACGACCTGCTAGATTCATCGCTGTCTGCGTATCGGCTTCTGTGGCGTCAGTCCGAATGATCACGATCGATGGTACGAGTGCAGCATTGGCAAGGTTGGCGCCTTCAGCAAGAAACAGCCCTTGTCGATCGCGCTCGGCGCGGTCGTGAAGCGCACGAAGTGCGTTTCGTAGATTTAGGGTCAGGCGCGGCCAACGTTGATCATCCATCTGGCAAAACTATGAAGAGCATCAAGGAACTACTGAAAGAGAAACGCCAAGGCGCTGAATGGTCGCCGGTGGATGTTGAGCGATTTGTGCACGGCGTGGTCGATGGATCGGTGACCGATGCACAGGTGGGAGCCTTTCTGATGGCTGCCTGTATCCATGGGCTGAGCGTCAAAGAAACTTCGGAGCTCACGCTGTCGATGGCTCGCAACGGTGCGTCGTTCCCACGCCAGCTGCGGCGTGAGCCATCGATCGATAAACACTCGACCGGAGGCGTGGGCGACAAGGTATCGTTGTTGCTGGCGCCGCTGGCTGCTGAGTGCGGATTGACCGTTCCGATGATTAGTGGTAGGGGCCTAGGCCATACTGGTGGTACGGTCGACAAACTCGGGAGCATTGTTGGGTTTCGTACCGACCTGTCCATGGCGGAGTTAGAGCGTATTCTTCGATCAGAAGGACTCGTGATGGCATCACAATCGCCGGAACTCGCGCCAGCTGACCGTCGGCTGTATGCACTGAGGGACGTGACAGGCACGGTGGAAAACGTCGGCCTGATTACGGCCTCTATTCTGTCGAAGAAGTTCGCCGAGGGCCTGAGTGGCCTCGTCATGGATGTCAAGGTAGGTTCGGGGGCCTTTATGCAGACCCTCGACGATGCTCGTGCGCTGGCGCAGTCGCTCCAGCGAACGAGCAGCGCTGCTGGTGTACCGATGCACGTGGTCTTCACGCGCAAGGATCGTCCTCTCGGGAAGGCCGTGGGTAACTGGCTGGAAGTGTTCGAAGCAGAACAGGCACTCAAACAGGTCGATACCGCCCATCCCGATCTCGTGGAGGTCACCGAGGTACTCACGGCTCACATGGTGATGCTCGGAGGCGAGTTGACGTACGATCAGGCACTGGACCGGGTGCGCGAGGCATGGACCAGCGGGAGAGCGTGGAAACGGTTCCATCGCATGGTGGAGGTCCAGGGTGGGCAGTGGGCGGCATCCCTACAGCGATACGCTCAGTATGCTGGTCAACCGATCTATGCTCTTCGCGAGGGCTTCGTGAGCGCCATCGATCCCATGCAGGTGGCACTTGCCGTCATGCGGGCGGGCGGAGGACGCATGGCCGAGACGGATGTGATCAATCCTGCCGTGGGTGTGGAGTTTGCCGTCCAGATAGGTCAGCACGTTCAGGCTGGTCAGCTTCTCGCTACGGTGTACGGAGTGCCCGAAAATGGGATCAATGTGGTGATAACAGAAGAGGCTCCCCGCAGTGAGGAGCCTCGGAACATCATCGATGTGTGGGTGTAAAAATACTGTGGCAGGATCAGGGCTTTAGAGAGCACGCTCAATGGCTGCCTTGAACTCCGCCTTTGAGCGCATACCCACCAATCGCTCAACAACGTTGCCGTTCCGGTCGATAATCATCGTTGTCGGGATGGCTCTGATGCCACCGTAGGCTTCGGCGATCTTTGGTGGGTTGTCATCTACAATGTTGATGTAGGTGACGCCGACCTTTTCCACGTAGTTCTTCACCATCATCAGTCGCTTTTCATGCTGGTCTACCGATACGCCAACGAACATCACGCCACGGGGTGCCATTTCTTGGCTCAGGGCGATGAGGTCTGGTATCTCGCGCTTGCAAGGCCCACACCAGGTTGCCCAAATGTTCAGGAGTACCACCTTGCCCTTGGTTACGGCCGAGAAGCTCTTGGTGGATGAACCGTCCTTCCACGTGAAATCAACGGCACGACCTGACGTGGTCTTCGTGACGGATTCCACACCGAAGACACCCCCCACCTGCGCAACGGTGGATGCCGCAAACGTCGATGTGAGAAGGAGTGCAGAAGCAATGCCAAGGATGAAGCGATACATTAGAGTGTCTCGAGATGGAACAACGCACTCAGATCCTGCGTACGCAGATCGGAGACGGCTGAGCAGACAATGTTATTGCTTTCCCATACAAACATGGTGCCAACTCCAGCACGTTCCTCCCAATGCCAGCGGCTGTGCTCAAGATCATCGGCAACATCCGAAGCCATCGCAAACATGTTGCCTTCGATCGAAGGCTCGTCAACCTCAAAGATGTAGATCAGATGGTCGCCAGCTCGATACACCAGGTGGGCATAGTGCTGACCATGATGTTCGCTGACCACACCGCCTTCGAGGGTAGCGTCGATGGTAGGGAAGAAGACGTCGTAGACTACTCCTTGATCACGAAAGAACGAGGCCAGTTCGGTGGGGTTGCTCGTACGTTTGCCCAATTCCAGAGTCCCGCCTACGATGTCTTGAAAGTTAGCATAGGAGGCTTCGTACAGTCGGAATGGGGCAGCGGTAGCTGAACGATCTGCTGCAAACCATACCACGGCTACGAGTGCCACAGATGCGACACCAACGGCAATGGCAGGCCTGCGAAGGTAGTCAATGACTGTATCCATCACGGTATCCAGCCAGTGTTGGCGGTGACCGCGTGATTGGCCGTATGATTGGCCGTGCTGTTGCGACTGTTCAGCTTCGATAGCCAAACGGATGGACCGCTCCACATCAGCCGGAACCGGCATTCTCAGGCGGTCAGCTCGCTCACGCAGCATCGTGCGGACGGCATTGACCGTTTCGTACTCGGCTCGCAGGGATTCATCCTGCATCATCTCATGTTGGAGACGCTTGGCCTCGGCGCTGGAAAGGTGCCCGTCTGCCATCGCAGAACAGGCTTCAAACATGTGTTGGTCGTGCTGCATCACGTATCCCCGTTGGCTCCTACGTCCCCAAAACCCCGTTGATGGGCGTAACTGGCTAGAGATGTTGCTAAAATCTTTCGGGCGCGGTGCAGGCGCGAACGAACAGTACCGATTGGACAGTCAATAAACTCTGCGATTTCCTCGTACGTGAAGCCCTCGATGTCGCACAGGATGATGACGGTCCGAAAATCATCTGGAAGGGACTCGAGTGCACGGGCGACTTCGTCGTCGAGTGCCTGTGTAAACATCTCTTCTTCCAGCGTCGATGTTTCCACCGACTCGTCCTTGATCGACTCGTAGAACTCCTCAACCACATCATACTCAACCGTATCAGGAGCCTTGCTAACTTTCCGATAGCGGTTGATATACGCATTCTTCATAATGCGGAACAACCACGCTTTGCAATTGGTTCCCTGCTCAAAAGAGTCGAAAAATCGAAAGGCCTTGAGCATGGTTTCCTGCACGAGATCAGCAGCATCTTCACGGTCCTTTGTCAGACGGACGGCAAAGCTGTAGAGCGCAGAGAGGTGGGGCAGCACCTCCTGCTCAAATCGTATATGCTGGGGATCCGGCAGCGCCATCTTACCAGTTCCGTAATGCGTCCGTCAGCATGCGAACACCGACACCGGTTTGTCCCCTGGTAACGTAGTAGTTACCCTTAGGATGGTTGGCTGTACCGGCGATGTCGAGGTGGACCCATGGGTAGGATACGAAGTGCTTCAAGAACAGACCGGCCGTAATCGTACCAGCCCAGCGACCACCAGAGTTCTTGATGTCGGCAACGTCACTGGAGATCAGGTCCTCGTACTCTTCATAGAGGGGTAGTTCACACACGCGCTCGTGGGTTCTACAGCCGGCCTTCGTGAGTCGTTGTTTCGCATCGTCGTCGGTGCCCATCATCCCCGTTGTCTCGAAGCCCAGCGCAACCACACAGGCACCGGTGAGCGTGGCCAGATCAATCACGCACTCTGGCTTGTAGCGGTCGGCGTAGCACAGAGCGTCGGCCAGGATCAAACGGCCTTCGGCATCGGTGTTATCGATCTCGGCGGTCTTGCCGTTCATAAAGGTCAGGATGTCGCCGGGAACAATGGCATTGCCGTCCGGCATGTTGTCGGTAGCCGGTACCAAGCCCACAATGTTGCGCTTTAGTCCAAGGTTGGCTGCAGCCACCATCGTGCCGATCACGGTTGCGGCACCGTGCATGTCGCCCTTCATATCCGACATTCCAGCGGCCGGCTTGATGGAGATACCACCGGTGTCGAAGGTGACTCCCTTACCAACCAAGACGATGGGCTTTTGGCCTTTGGGGCCACCACGATGCTCCATGATGATGAACACTGGTGGGCGCGCACTTCCTTTGTTTACACCGAGAAGGCCACCCATCTTCAGTTCGGTGATCTTCTTCTTGTCCAGAATCGATACGGAGAAACCATGCTTTCGTCCCAGCGAGCGTGCTTCGGAGGCCAGCGTTTGTGGGTGGATCTCATTATTGGGAGCACTGGCCAGGTTGCGAGCTACGATCACGCCCTCGGCAACCAAGGCAGCATCCTTCGAGCCCTTGCGAGCTTCGGACAGGTTCTCCGCGGCAGTGATGAGCGTTGTTTTCTTGACCAGCTTGGTCTTATCCGTCGTCTTGTACTTGGTGAACTTGTACTGACTCAGCACGGCACCCTCCGTCATGGCATGCGCTACGTCGTACTCCGAGATGCCCTTCACCGACGGAAGTTCTAACGCAGCATGCGTGCATCCCAGGGCGGCCGCACGATTCACACCTACGGCAGCGGCACGACGCAGGAGCTCAACCGACACATCAGCAGCTGCACCGAGACCTACCAGGATGAAGCGTGGAGCTTTTGCCGCCGATCCAACGTAGGTCGTAACGGCCGACAACTTCGCGCCAGTAAAATCACCCGAGGAAAGCACCGGCTGCAAGTGGGGGAGGTCGGTCGTTAGCTGCTTTGCAAAAGCCTTGAGCCCCTTTTCATCACTAAACGAAAAGACGATCACCGCATCGGCTTGAACCGATGTGCGGGCATGCGACACACAGGAGATGGACATCAGGCGACCTTGGTAGAATTGTGAGACAGGCTGTGAATGGGCAAAATAGGAAATCTCGCGTCCGTTACGGTGCCGTTAGCGGGGAAGAAGTTGCGTATGCAATGGCACGGTTGGATCTGGAGTGCGGGATGTTGGTACGCGGAGATACCCACCGCGCAACCACAACTGGACCTGATCACCGTAGTGTTTGGAAAGGGGCTCACCAGAGGTTCCTCCTGGCAAGACTACATACTGGACGGTGTCGGCCAGATCGGAGATGACGCGGGCACTTGGATACACTACCGTGGCGTACGGCTTGTGCTGCTGCCACTCGGTGTTGAACAACGTGGTGGCACTACCACCAATCTCGTAGGGCCCAAGTGTCATCACGGGACGCATGAGCGGATGCGCACCCAACAGGTGCGGCAGTGTCAACGTGTGGAGGCGTCCGTAGGTCCATGCCGAAACGGGTTCGTCGGGGAAGTTCTTCTCGAGTTCGTCCAGCGCCTTGAGAAAACTCGTCACGGCAATCCACGAGAGATTCTCCCGATCCTTCGTTCGGACGTTGTCAAACAGCACATGATTGGGTTGCTGAAGTAGATCATGAAATCGGTTGAGAGGATTGGTGGCAATCAAGCTCCACTGATGATACAGTTTGGTACCCAATTCGTCCTCAAACGTTTCCCGAAGGAGATGCCGTAGCAGCACGGTGTAGATCGTAGCGGCAGTACTAACGGTGGTCATGGCTCCATCCCAGCGACGTAGTGCCGTAACGGCTGCCTTGCCATGAGCAGGATACTGACGGTAGCCAGACTCAAGAATGGGCTGCACAGCACGCAGTACATCGAGCGCATACGGAGACACCTGGTCCATCTGCATCACCTGAGCATCACGTACGGTCATCAGGGAGTACACCCGAGAGAGCGAGTCTAGGCGTTGAGCGCGGGAGGCAGGGTGAAACAAGGTAGAAATGAACGGAGTTGACTGAGGCTGCGTACGGTTGTTTGCCGAACCCACACGTCCGGGTGGAGATACCACACGCATCCCCAAACTTCGTAGGCTCGTTAGGCCGTTCCATCCACGAGGAGCACTGCTGGCCGGCGTCGGTACAATGGCTGCCACAGTTCCACGATTAGGGATTGCACCGGCCAGCATCGTAGCAACGCGTCCGGATGATTCAGCCACGTGGAGATTAAATGCCGGCGATACCCATAGAGCTGTTGCCGCCGAGACGTCGGCTATGGTGGAGGCCCGGTTGATCCGGTACAGCGCGCCAATCTCATTGGAGAGATGCTGGGCCGTCCACTGAAAGGTCAAACAGGTGGAATCCAGGTACCGGCTATGCTGAGAGCGCGCAGATGTTGTTGAGGATGCAGCCGACGCTGTACCGAAGAGCACCGCAGGATTCTTCAACAGATGAGCATCGCTAATCACACATCCGCGCACGGTGTAGCGGCGTTCAATCGCGAGCGGACTACCGCCATTGATGCGCACCGTATCGGTCACAAAGGTGAACTTCTTGCGTGTCCCCGAGGCATCGAAATAGTAGTTGGCAGGATCGGCCGCATCAGTCTTCTCTACGAAGTAGTCCACATCATCCACCATCACATTGGTGACGCCCCAGGCGATGGCGTCGTTGCGTCCACTGAGAATCAAGGGGACACCGGGAAGACTCAAGCCGATGGTGTTGAGCGTTTTTCCGGTCAGGTGCACGTGGTACCACTTTGGTGGTAGCGAGACGCTCAGGTGTGGGTCGTTGGCTAGGATTGCCGTGCGATTGGGTCGGCCCACGGCCCAGCAGTTACTGCCGATGGCGCTGCCAGTGGCACCGATCAACGATCGGGCATCCGTAATCACGGCATGGAGATCGCGCAGAGCTTGGGGTTCGCATGCTGACAGCGTCGTCGTGGATGCTGCCGCTGGAGCTGCGGCACTGGCATCGAGGACGTAGGGGGCTCCTGGCGACACCGGCACGTAGTTCGCAACGGCACCGGCGCCCCGAAGCGCCGCGATTTGGGCATAGGTGATGTCATTCCAAAAGGCAAGACTGAGTTCGAAGGCTACCACACGTCCAACAATGAGGCAGTCCGTGGGCTTCCACCGCTCTGGCTGGTAGCCCAAGGCATCAAACTCCAGCGACAGCGACTCGCGATGCTGATCGATGTAGGCATTCACTCCGTTGGCATAGGCAATGAGGATGTCGCGCGTAGACTGATCGAGAGCCTCGTACTGGCGGGCCACGATGGCGGGGATCTCCAGACTGCGTAGGAAGACGTCCGCAGCAACGGCATCGCTGCCGAGGATCTCGGCCAGTCGACCCTGACCAAAGCGTCTCCAGACATCCATCTGCCATAGGCGGTCCTGTGCATGCACGTATCCCTGTCCCGTGATCGCATCGGCATCCGTCGAGGCTACCACGTGAGGCAAGCCGAAGGAATTGCGATACACCTTTACCGTGTCACGCACGGCGGCAATGGTGGTATGACCATCATCCAGATGACTGCGGGTGATCACTCGAAACGCAAAGAAGGCGAACGTCACAAACGCCACCAACCCTACTGTGAGTAATCCAACGGTACTGCGTAGCCAATCGCGCACGGTTACAGCCACCCTTGTTCACGGTACCAGGTAATGGTCTCTAGCAGGCCGTCATTCAGGGACACCTGCTGGCGGTAGCCGAAGTGGTCGCGAGCCTTGTCCGTAGAGCAGATCCAGTACTTCTGCGTCATGTCGATCCCTTTTTCATAGTCGAGGACGGGCGGCTTGCCGGTGAGCTTGCCAAGGGCACCAACTGTACCGGCAATACCCATCACCACGGCATGGGGCAGACGGACCGTGAGGAGTTTCCGGCGTCCCAGCACAGCTGCCGAGACGTTCGAGATCTGCGGCCACGTGTAGAACTCATCCGAGGACACAAAGTATGTTTCGCCAACCGTGCGTGGAGAGAGCGTTGCTTCGACAATTCCACGGGCGAGGTCGCGAACGTGGATGAAGGACAGGATCTTTTCGTCGAATCCAATCAAGGGTGAAACACCACGGTTCACCGTTTGGAAAAATGTGAGGGTTGCCTGGTCGCGCTGGCCGTATACCACGGGCGGACGCACGATGGTTGCGGGCATCTGACTCATCGCTTGGAGGACGACGTCCTCGGCAAGCTTCTTCGTGCGGCCATAGGCGGTAAGGGGCTTTCGGTCGTGATCCTCACGCACGGGCTGTTCCGCCGATGCAGCAGGGCCACATACGGCTAAGGAGCTAATGTGCGTGAATCGCTCTAACTGCGGGCGGTACGCCAGCACGGCATCTACAAGGTTCCGCGTGGCCAGTTCATTACCACGGCGAAAATCCTCTTCGTTCTTACCGGCAGTTTGTCCGGCAATGTGGATCACGGCGTCGGCTCCGTCCACGGCTGACTTCAGCGAAGCCAGATCGTGCAGCGAGCCCTCTACCAATCGCGCATTCTTTCCTTGCAACCACCGGTGGTTACTCGACGAGCGGGCGATGTACGTCACGTCGATGCCACGCTCGATGAGGACATCAACAACATGACTACCGACAAAACCCGTAGCTCCGGTGAGCAGAACGTTCACACTGTACTCCGTGCAGATGGACAGAAGAACCGCAAAGATACGGCGGTCATCGGCTGATCGTAAGACTGGAGGTCACGAGATGTCGCCCATGCACCATGCGCACAGTGTACCACCCATTGGCTACGGTTCCAACAACCATCTCCACCTGATGCTGTCCTGGTTGAACAGCAATGGTGCGCTCGGCAATCACCCGACCATCCAGCGACACAATCTGCAGCATGCTGGGGTCGTGGGTTAGCGTGCTGATCTCCATGGTACAACTCGATCCGCCGAATTCCAGCACACGCACTGCCGGCGGAAGCCCCAAGCTGATGAGCTTGGTTTCTACGGCACAGTCGCCGGTGAGCGTGAGCTTGCCATCAGAGCTACGTAGCCCACCTCGTGAACTCTGCACCGTATCGATATCCAGAACGGTTTCTAGAGCACCACCCAGGTAGGTTTGCCCGCGCAAGACAAAGAGTGGGGAGGCTTCTTCAATCTCGGAGCGTTGCACGGTGATGGTTGTCGATCCACGTCCACTCGGAGTGACCGATACCGATAGTCCCGGCACAACGGCTTCGGCATCGGTGATCTGCAGGATGGAACCATCGTAGTGCACTACGAAGTCCATCGACGTGATGCCTGCTCCTGCAAGGGACTCTGGCGAGGTGAGCGAAACCGGGATGGACACCATCTCACCGATCACGGCTGTAAGGTCCTGCGGAATCACCACCACAACGTCGTCAACGGGGCGCTGCGAGGCCGTGCGACCCGTCAAAACGTACGTGGTTGTATCGGCACAGCCGCCGTTGGGATGGGAGCTGCGCACCTGCAGCACGAGGGTGTCTTGCCGATCGACTCCCTCGTATGAATAACCGATCACAACTTGAGCGGCCTGGTTCGGAGCAAGCGTTGTGGGAAGGGATGGAACAACAGACACCACTTGCCACGGCAGCACGATGGGATCTGGAATCAAGGCATCGATCGTCAAGTCAGACGATCCGGTATTGGTGATGACGATCGTTTGCTGCGACGACTCTCCATCACCAAGAACACCGTAGTCCGTACTGGTGATGCTCACGGATCGATCCGTAGCGCGCACCGTGCAGCTCACCACGACCGTAACCGTATCATAGCAAGGGCCAACAACAACCTTGATCGTATCGGTGAACGTGCCAGCAGTGTTCGGGGAGGCCGTTATGGTTACGGGGATCTGCGACGTAATGGTACTACCGGCTACCAGATCTACCGAGAACGGGGCAGGGGAGATCACGTCGTGGATCGTCGCCCGCAGGCCATTCGTCTGCGTAGCCTGCAGTGTAAAGCCCCCTACAGCAGCTACCATGCCTGTATCACACAGATCGATGGTGGGGAGTGTCAGATCGGCTTGATCGGCGCTAAAGCGACCACGGAACCACGTGCCTGTGAATTCCATTGGCAGTGGTAGCGAACACGGCTGCGTCACAAGGGAATCGTTGACCGTAAAGCTACCGGCACCGGCCTGAGGGGTGATCCGAGCGGTGTACGTCCGTGTAACGCCCGGAGCCAAGGTATCCGGCAGTCCCTGGATGATCACGAGCCCAGAGCGGTTGCCAGCCACAATGAGCGGTACTTGTGACGTATTCGTGACCGTGACCGATGTATCGGCGTAGCCAACACAATTCAGTACAAAACCCACGTCGATGGACGACTCCGCTACGGCTGCCGCCGGGTAGTACGAGGCGGCCGTGAGCGATGCTTGGAGGGTGTCGTTGCAAGATTGCGAGACGTAGGGGAATCGAATCACAGCTGCCACCGCTCGGTTTTGATCCAGAGCAAATGGCCGATACTGGATGTCGATCGTGAAGGACTCGCCAGGCCCCAGATCTCGCGTTCCAAAGGCCGTCAGGAGGTAGAACGGTGGCGACAGCAAGGGTGCTCGCACCGTTACTGGCGAAGTTCCGGTATTGTTCAGCGTAAAGGATCGTACCTCACGAATGTCCGACCCCGTCGGACAGGCCGTAAACACGCCAAAATCAATCCCAGCTTGACTAAGGGACACCTCACCCTGCACGCGCTCACCGCGCACGCTGAACGAGGAGATCACGTCGCATGGCGTAGCACGCAACGAGGCCGTGCCGGTCACGACTCCGGTGCCTGCGGGGGCAAATAGGAGTTGCACGGTAACAGTCTCACCTGGTGCAATCACAAAGCCAGGAGCCGGAGATACCACCGCAAAGCCGGTCGGCAAGCTGATCTGAGCGATGGTGATCCGCTCAGTGCCCGTGTTGGTCACCTGAATAGACTTCGACACGGCGTTTTGACACGAGCCAATCGTACCGAAGTCGACAGTAGCCGGTTGAATCGTGTACTGCACGTCGTGGTACGAGATCGTGAGTGTTCGGCTGATTCCTGGGCAGCCTTCACTGGACCGCACATATACCTGATACTCGCCGGCGAGACGGGCCGTGAACGTTGATCCTGTAGCCCCGGGAATCACCGTCCCGTTGCGTCTCCACTCGAAGGCCGTAGCACCGGCGGCCTGTGCGGTGAGCACAACGGAGTCGCCGTTGCAGATCACTCGCTGGCCCGTGGGTTGGAGGATCACACTGGGGGCTGGCAAGGGGCTGATGGTAATGGGATCCGATTCGGCGAAACAACCTCCGGGGGCGATGACTTTCAAGCGGTACGTGCCCGTGGTATTGACGACGATTCGGGTGGTACCGCTCACCGTAACTCCTACGCCGTTGACCGTCCACTGGTAGAACTCGGCGTTGGTTGTCGTGGTGGTGAGTGTTAGGGTGTCGCCCGGGCAGATCTGTAAGCGCGAAGCAGCGATCTGGGGTTTGGTGGGGTTGGACTTCGTCAGGACCGGCGATTGGGCATGCTGTGGAGCATACTGCCGTCCTCGGGCCGTGGTGGCCGCTGGTTGGCCTAGGTTGTCATCAGCAGCGAATCGGTAGGCATAGATGCGGTACGTGTATGAGGTGCCACATTGGAGATTACTGGAGTCGGCATAGGTAGCACCATCGGCCGTTGGCACCAGAGCAATGACCTCGGCATCGTGCAGCACCTGTCCTACGGTGTAGATCGTTCCGTCAACGATAGCGCCAGCTGGGAAGGCGGCGAAGTTGGCCGTATCGCGTAGGACGATGTAACCCGTTGTTCGATCAGCCGTGTAGGTGTCAACTACGGGAGTCCATGAGATCGTATGCTTGGTAGCTGTCTGCTCAACGACCTGCACAGTGGGCGTTGCGCTCCACTCAGGCTCACGCCACTCCTGCCAGAGCAGATAGTTGACGTCGGTCTTCCCTTGCAGGATCTTCCGCTCATCAACGCTGTTTGGTAGGCCAGGCGTCATCCAGCGTCCCGTGCTCGTCGAATCGTTGTTGCGTCCGGCATTGTAGGCAGCAAGAGACCGGCCACTGACGCATACCGACCGCGGCCCAATATTCGACGTGTCGTACCCAGCCTTGGGATTCGGCGTTGCCAGCCATGTGGGTCCTGGCGCAGCTCCGTGCATCAAACCATGGACGTGGGAGGAATCTGCCTTGAGCACCTGTATGAAATCACGGTCCTGATTGATGTTCATACCGTTGGACGATGGTGCGCCGTCCACGTTGACGATGTCGAAGTACCGTGTATCGAACTGGCTGAGTTCCATGTAACCGTCTGCGAGATCCACATCTTCATCGACGACGACGGTGCGAGGACCGTGGTAGATCAGAATGATCGTGCCTGCTCGGACATGCTGCCAGTGCGGAATGTTTTTGAATCGTGGACCACTCTGACGTTGATCTCCGGCTCCGCGGTTGTCGGTCACGATGTAGCCTCGAAGGTCGATGTTGTCGGCCACAACAACGATCTCGGTCCACTCCAAACCTTGGTCGACGTCGTTACGGTACTCACTGACCACCACGTCTTGGGCAAGCAGCGTACTACTTAGCATTACCAGGAGCAACAAGGTCAACCGGATCATCATGATTCCTCTGTGTCGTCTAACTCCACTACGTAAGCACAAAGATCACAAAAAAAGGGGAGCATGTCGTAGACATGCTCCCCTGTCGGAAGAACCGACGTTTCCGTCTGTAAACTTACTTCACAATCACAACCGTCTGGAGGTGACGAGCACCGTCAACGATCGTTTGAAGGGCGTAGATGCCAGATGCAACCGAGGCGCCATTGACTGGCAGCACGTGGGTGCCTTGAGCCATGGTACCGTTGGTGATGGTTGCAACCACCGAACCGGAGGCGTCAACCAGCAGCATCGTCACGTTCATCATGCGTGGCAGAGTTACGCTCACGTTGGCTTGACCAGCTACTGGGTTTGGTGTTACGCGATCAATGATCACACCACCAGCAACAACGTCTTCGTCAACGCTTACGACTGGAGCAACCGTAACAACAGCTGCATCCGAAACAACCTCACCACACTCAGCCGTCACGCGGCAGGTGTACGAACCAGCATCGTCAGCCACAACGTTCATCTTCGTGTACGTGGCAGCAACTTCGCCAGCAAGATCTACACCGTCCTTGATCCACTGATACTGGACCGTGCCCGAACCAGTTGCATCAACTGTCAGCGTCAGCGTCTCGGCTACTTTGAGATCAACCGTTGCAGCAGGCTGCGTGGTGATTTCCGTTGCAGCTTTCACGGTTAGCGTAGCAGCGTCGCTCGTTACGGTACCGCAGGCCGTGGACACCTCAACGGTGTACTCACCAGCACGTGCAGCCGTTGCAGCAGCAACTTCCAGCGTTGCCTCTGTAGCACCTGGGATCGCTGTGCCATCCTGGTACCACTGATACATCACCGTGCCTTGAGCATCTGCAGCTACGGTCATGCTTACGGCTTCACCGGCACATACTTCAGCGGCAGCTGGCTGTGCGGTGATCGATGGGGTAGTACCAACGGTTACCGTTGTGCTGGCCTCACCGAAGATTGCTGGATTCAGATCCAGAGAAGCCATCAGCATGTACGTACCTGCGTCGGCAGCTGTAGCATTCGTAATCGTCAGCATCGTGCTGTTCGCTCCGCTGATCGACGAACCGGTCGAGGACGTGCCGTTGCTAAGAGCAACACCGTTACGGAACCACTGGAGATCCAGTGTCTCGCCAGCTGGGTTGGAGTAGGCCATACCGTTGATGGTGAGCGAGCCGTTACCGCACAGGCTGTACTCTTCCTGCATGAACTCTACGAAGACGCCCGAGGAGAACACGCGAATCTTGCGTGAGGTAGCCGTACCGCACACACCCGACACAACGCAGTGGTACTCGTTGGAGTAGTCATCGCTGTCGAAGTTGTGGATGCGCAGAACGTTGCTGTTCACGCCCGTGAACTTATCGCCATTCTCGAGCATCTGGTCACCACGGTACCACGCATAGCCCAGAACTTCGTTCGGGAACTCTGCTTCAACCATCATTTCAACCGTCTCGCCCATGATGCCAGGAACGGCATAGGTCTGATTGGTGATCGATGTTGCACGGCCAACGCGAATGTGCGCTTCGTTGGTGACAACGTCGCCACATGGGCCAAAGCCGGATACTTCACACCAGTACACACCCGATGTGTTGAACTGGACGCTCTTGAGTTCAAGTACTGGTTGGTTGGCCATTGGGATGGCGTCGCCGTCTTTGTACCATTGATACGAGCGGATCGTACCCGAAACGAAAGCAACGAGGGTGTCGTTGCTGCCCAGGCAGAGGTTCTTCGAATTCAGTGGTTGTACCATGGCAACTGGTTCTACGATAGCAAACGAACCAGACGTACCAACTTCCGGACGATCAACACCTGTTACGCGTACGCGGCAGTTGCCCAGCAGTCCACCCGAAGGTACGGCCCAGTCAAGTTGACCAGCCGAAGCAGGGTAGGAGGAAATGGCGGTCGAGTAGTTTGCGCCACCATCGATCGAATACTCAACCTTGACGTTGGTCATACCATCAGCGCGCCAGCGAACGGTGGTAACCGTTCCAGCACACAGCGTGTCACCAGCAGCTGGCGACAGTACCTTCACGCTTGGCGTGTTGATGTAGATTGGCGTGGTGAATCCACCTGGCGTACCGTAGGAGAATGGGTCGGTGTTGACCCCGTTCCACAAGCCATCTGTTGAGCGTGCAATGCTCATGATCTGGCCTTGGAGATTCCGCTCCTCAATGCGGTACACGCCCGTTTTCGGACCAGGACAAGCAACACTAAAGGATCCTATCGTTTGGCCTGCACTGAATGAATTCAAACCACCGTACGCAAGTTGATAGATGATAGATCCGCCAACATCGCGAATCTGCATGCCCACTTCCCCTTTGAAACTTCCCGATGTTCTGTAGAACACCGAGTACGTCTTGCCCGAGGTAAGCATTTGATTAACCGTAATCGAATAATCAGGGGAGTACCCCATGTCAGGCGGACCCGTAAGGGTCATCACTGTTGTTGCTCCATCACGAATTTCAAAAACGTTGCCGTTCCAGCTATCACCGTAGCTGTCGCTCATCGTGATCGAGTGTTGGCAGTCACCTGCAGCCAGAACGGTGTTTGGCAACTGCGTCATCCATGCACCGTCTTGATTCTCGATGTCAAAACGGTAGCGGTTCGTCGTGAATCCAACAGTAGTATTGTAGGACTGCACCATGCCGATACCCACGGGCTGACCTGTGCCATTTTCATTGTCATACAGAAGTACAAAGTTCTTCGCTCCAAGCTGGCTGTTACGATCGCCAATCAACGTCGAACCCGAAGCTGTTCCGTCCGTCGACGACGCCTTGGACGGAGTTCCAAGCTGGTAACGCTTGATCATGCGACCTGAAGCGTCAGCCAATTCAACCTGCCAGTATACCGTGTTACCAGCGGTGAACGTGGTGTTGTTCGATGGAACCAGGTTGATGAAGAAGCTCTTCGACGTCTCGGTAGCACCCGTTACGAGCACTGAGTGATTACCGTCTACAGAGGTACTCTTACCGCTTACGAAGTTGTAGGTGTCTGTCGTGTGGTCGTAGTGGATGTTCGTACCTGCGCCAGCCGAAGCAGGGTTCGGATCAACCGTGTTCGAACCACCAACCACGTAGCGATACTTCATGTTCGGTGTCAGGTTCGACATCGTAATGTGAGCATACGCTGGTGTGTTGTAGGCCGAGTTGCTGCTCGTAAAGCCGTAGATGTACTGGGGAACGATGTTCGCCGTAATCGTTGGCGTTGGCAGAACCTGCACGGTCATCAGCGTTTGTGCCGTGCCATTTGGAACGTTTACACGGATGTTGTACGTACCTGCCGAAGCGAAAATGACGTTGTTAAATTCGGCAACGCCACCAAAGGCCTGCACGCTTGTGGTGCCAGTTGGGAAGCTAGGACCGCTAACACGCGTAACGGACAAGGTAGAGTTGTATCCTGTTTCCAGGTTGTTCAGGCTGTTAAACACTCGTACCGTGAAGGTTGGAAGCGGAATGCCCGCATAACCAACCAGCAGGGAACCCGTCGTGGTGACATAGGCTGCCGAAACCACGGGTGCGCTCGTAAACGTCGTCGACGATACGGCAATGTCGTCAACCCGAACCGATGGACGGCTACCTGAGCCATCACCATTCTGGAAGTACAGCCAACGCACCTGCACCAGCGACTTATTGTCGACGGCGGCTGGGAGGGTGTGGGTGTACGTCTGAACGGAGGTGCCACTACCAACGGCATCGTGTTCAACAAAGGAACCGTCGCCACGTACCACGTTTTGCCAACTGCCGCTGGATCCGATCCGAGCCTGCAGGCGTACCACGTACGGACGCTGAAGCGTGCCGCTGGACTGAGCCGTCCAGGTTACCTGGATGTTGCTCCGGCCAATCGTGTTGAGTGCCAGTACGGCAGCACCCATGTTCTGGATGAACCCTGCACCAGTCTGAGCAGAACTGGATTGATCGAAGCGGAAACCGCTCGTCGACAAACCAGTGATGCGGGTTTGCGCTCCAGACGACAGGTTATATGCGAGAGTCCAGTCCCCATTAGGAGACTGATCGGCATTCCCAAACTCCATGCGGTCGGCGAACGTATGGAAAACCATCGACGTTGGATAAGTGCCAGCAGCGGATGTGCTAGCCCATTCCGTCATCGAATAGT
>JAURGP010000038.1 GCA_030833725.1 Candidatus Kapaibacterium sp.
CGCGTGAGTCCGGTGCAGTATCGGTATCGGTTACGACGGCTTCGCTGCCTGTTGATCCCGGCACACGGGTCAGCACCATTACCTCTGTGGTGAAGAACGAAGGCACCCTCGACGTTGCAGAGGCCGACATCATCGTATCTGGCGGTCGCGGGTTGAAAGGCCCCGAGCACTTCCATCTCGTGGAATCCTTGGCTTCGGCGCTTGGTGGTGCCGTGGGTGCATCGCGCGCCGTGGTGGATGCAGGTTGGAGACCTCACCGTGAACAAGTTGGACAGACAGGTAAGACAGTGGCTCCTACGATGTACGTTGCGTGTGGCATCAGTGGTGCTGTGCAGCACCTGGCTGGAATGTCCACAAGCAAGGTGATCGTTGCCGTGAATAAGGACAAGGATGCACCGATTTTTTCCGTGGCCGACTACGGAATCGTTGGTGACGTCTTCGACGTATTGCCAAAGCTTACGGACATGATCTCTGCTCGATCATGATGCATAAGGTTCAGGTAGAGGTATTCGGACTTACCGACAGAGGAATGTCGCAGGGGGCGTTTGCCCTACTGTTGAAGGAGTCCGAGGGGCAACGGAAAATGCCTATCATCATCGGTGTACCGGAGGCACAAGCTATCGCCAACGAGCTGGAGGGTGTTCGTGCTCAGCGACCGATGACGCACGATCTGCTGAAGAATGTCATCGATGCACTTGGCGCAGAGCTGCAAGAGGTGTGGATTCACACCCTGCGAGACGGTACGTTCTATGCATCGCTGGTGTTTGCCGTGTCTGAACTTGAGATCGATGCTCGGCCGAGTGATGCAATCGCGATTGCCGTACGATGCAGTGTCCCGATCTATGTGTCCGAGGACATCATGGAGGATGCCTCTCTCGAAGTTGCAGCAGACGACATCTCCAGCGATGATGACGACGAGGCTGGATCTGACGATGACGGCGAAGATGGCGGCGACGATGATGCTGGTGCACATCCTGGTCAGGAACAAAGGCAATTGGCAGCGTCGGAATCCGCACGCGAGGAGTCCACAGAGCCCCTTACCTATCGCGAGCGATTAGAGCAGGAATTGCGCCGCGCAATTCAACGGGAAGATTACGAAACAGCCGCACGATTACGCGATGAGCTTTCGTTAGGACGTTCATCCGACGACGTAGCGGAAGATCAGTAGTAAAATTCGAGGTGTTGCGTATCTTTGTGGCTGTTGAAAACCAGTTCGCCGGAGTAGCTCAGGTGGTTAGAGCAACGGAATCATAATCCGTGTGTCGGGGGTTCAAGTCCCTCCTCCGGTACGAAACGTACCTCTCAGCGTTCTGCTGAATACTCGCGCAACGCCTGCTCTTCAGCCGGCAATCGATACTGAAGCAGCACAATGGCATTAACGACTGTGGCTACAGCGGCCACGTACCATGCTCCTAGCATGATGGGCACCAGTGCAAGTTCCAAGACAACGACCATGTAGTTCGGATGGCGCAGCCATCGAAACGGCCCCGTCTTGACGAGAGGTTGTCCGGGAAGCACAATGATTCTTGTGTTCCAGCGCTTACCAAGAGTCGCGATGGTCCAATACCGGAGAGCCTGTAAAAGTGTGTAGCACACCATGCCAACTGCAAACCATGGCTGTGGTCCCTTCGAGAAGAGCGCTGTGGCCACGAGCCATCCGCCGTGGAGCAAAAAAAACATCCAGTAGTGGGCTTCATGGACAACAATACCTCCTTGGGCGACGGCCCAGCGTTGATTCTTTCGGGCGAGAATCAGCTCGTTGAGTCGCTGAAGGGCGACCAGTCCTAGAAGTACCCACGTGCCCATCACGTAGATGTTCCCGGAAACCGTAAGAGTAGTTGCTCGGCTGAAAACCCAGGACCAAGCGCCGACATCAAACCATAGCCCTCGTGATGTGCCTGATCCGTGAGTATGGCATGCAGAACAAATAGAACACTTGCTGCAGACATATTCCCGAAGTCGCGCAGGACGTTGTACGAGTGCGCGAGTGATGCACGCTGGCAACCAACAGCATCGGCAAAGGCATCCAGAACTTTCTGCCCCCCGGGATGGGTGATGTACGTTTGTACCTGCGATGGTTCAATATCCCATGCGGCACATGCCTGTTGCAGGACAATCGGTAGGTGCTCTTCGATGAAAGCTGGTATACTCCTAGCGAACCGTACGCGTAAACCATCATCGGTAACATCCCAGCCCATCATGTCCTCAGTGTCCGGAAAGAGCGCGCTGAAGGACTCACAAACAACTGGTCCGTTCGTGTCGGCTCGCACGACTACGGCACCTGCTCCATCGGCAAACAGACTGGTCGCAATAACGTTGGACTTTGAGATATCACGGCGCTGAAACGTTGCCGTACAGATCTCAACGGCCACCATGAGGACGGGTTTACCATGCAACGCCCGTGAGAGTTCCGCGGCTCGCGCCACACCTGCAACTCCTCCGGCACATCCCAGACCAAAGATGGGGAGGCGCTTGACGGTGGGTCGTAGTCCGAGAGCACGTGCCACGTGGCTGTCAAGGCTGGGGGTCATGATGCCGGTTGACGACACCGCGACGACACCAGCTACCTCTTCGGCATCACATGAGGCCCGTTCCAAGGCCTGTGTGGCTGCCTGCACCGAAAGGCGGATCGCCGCATCGCGGTAAACGTCAGTTGCTTCTGACCATGAATGATCACGACCATACCACTCAGGTGGACATACGAAATGACGAGTGTGAATATGCGTATGATCGAAGACTTCAAGAAGGCGATCCAGTCCGCTGACCGATTCGGCAAACAACGGCTCAACGATGGCCCGGACGTCGGCTTGACGGACGACATGCGAAGGTACGGCGGTACCGGTACCAGCGATGATGATCGTGGGCTGCATGTTCTGCACTAGTGCTGCTCCGGAGTAGCACACGTGTTCCGAAAAACGAGCTCGGAGAGTGGTTTTCGCTGGTCGCTCTGCCAATCAATTCTGGGCCGCGCAGCACCATCGGGCAGGTAACCAAGTCGATACACCGCCATTAACTCCAAGTCAGGTGGAACACGCAGCACCTCCTGCAACTCTGACCATGCCTCGGGAATCTCCATGGGGGTAGAGACAAACTGCATTCCCATGCCAAGATCTACGCACGTGAGCCAAATGTGTTCCACAGCCATTCCCATCGACAGTGTGCAGTAAAAGCCACTGAGTTCGCCAGGCTTGTACTCATCCTTGTCCAGAAGTACTGCCAGCAGCAGTGGACTACCTTCAATGAGCTTGCGGTTGTCTTCGCCAAGTACGCGAGCCACACCCAACGATGATAGGAGCTTCTGGACTGTGGGTGAAAACACTTGCTTTATGAACGGACGCAAGGCCAAAGGCAATTGATCAATGAGAATGCCGCTGCGCTTCTGCTCCATCTCTTCCTTCGAGAACCGGAAATACTTCCGGTACCGCTCAAAGAACGTTCCCCTCTCCATGAGCTGCTGCATCGTTCGTCCACCGATTTCGGCAACACGCTTGCGGATCGTCGTGTCGTCGATCAGCACGAAGCGCCAGGGCTGACTGTTGAAGTGCGAGGGAGCACGTTCTGCAGCCTGAATAAGCGCATGTTGATGATCGATATCTACAGGCCGTGGATCAAAGGGACCATTGGTTGTCTTCCGTTGCAGGATGGCATCTGCCAGCGAAACACCACGGCGCTGATATGATTGACTCACACGACTTCCTCGTACATGGTCTCAATCACATCGGCGTATTGCTGAACAACCACCTTCCGCTTGATCTTGAGCGTTGGCGTCAGCAGTCCATTCTCAACACTGAATGGCGTTGGTATCAACCGAAACCTACGCACGCGTTCAAACTTCGACAGGTCTCGTTGAAGCTGTTGCACATCACGTTGGATGGCATTGTAGAGTTCGTCCGAGGCTACCAACGACTCCCACGATCCGAATGAATGTCCGTGTTGTTTCGCCCAAGCTTCACAGGCTTCGCGTTCTGGAACAATCAATGCCGTGCAGAATTCGCGTTGATCGCCAATGAGGAGCGCCTGATCAATCAGGAGGCTTGCCGTCAGCAGTGATTCAATGGGCTGTGGCGCGATGTTTTTTCCACCACTGGACACCAAGATGTGTTTCTTTCGATCGGTGATCACGAGGTGACCACGGTCGTTGAACATGCCGATATCACCGGTATGCAGCCATCCGTCAGGCGTGAGAGCCTCTCGGGTGGCTTCCTCATCGTTCCAGTAGCCCTTCATGATATTCGGCCCCTTCGCCATGATCTCCCCATCCGAGGCAATGCGGATTTCAACGTTTGGGATAGGTGTTCCTACCGTACCCAGCTCCTGCTCCCCTTCTCGGTTGAACGTGAGTACTGGAGAGGTTTCGGTCAGGCCATAGCCCTCCAGGATCACCAGACCGATGGCGTCAAAAAAGGTGCCTACCTCTACACTCAGTGCAGCGCCACCGGAGGCGAAGAACCGTAGCCGTCCGCCGGTGCGTTCCCGAATCTTCGAGAACACCAGTTTGTCCGCTAGCTTGTATTGGAGAGACACTGCTGCTGAGGATGCTCCGGCTGCACGAGCCTTCCCCACCGCAAATGCCCATGCGAAGATCCGCTGCTTAAGGGCAGACTCCTTGGCCACATTACCCTCGACGCGCATCTTGATGCGTTCGAACAGTCGCGGAACGGACGTCATCACGGTTGGGCGCACTTCACGCATGTTTTCAGCCACCGTTTCGATCGACTCTGCGATGTACGTTGCTGCGCCAACACAGAAAGCAAAGTAGTACCCCGTCATGCGTTCGTAGGAATGGCACATCGGCAGGTACGAAAGAAACACGTCACTCTCGGTGATGTCGATCACCTCAAGCGAACCAGCGATGTTCGACATCAGATTGCTGTGTGTCAGCATCACCCCCTTAGGATTCCCCGTAGTCCCACTCGTGTAGATGAGTGTGAGCAGGTCGCTTGGTTGCACGTTCGCAGCCATTGTTGCAAACGTTGTCCTGCGCTCTTGTGCCGGCATCACGTCTCTACCTTCGCGAATGACGTCTGAGAATCGAACCACGCGCTCTGATGGCTGGACGTCGTCGTTCATGACAATCACTAATCGCAATGACGGTATCTCATCCCATACCTTCTGAATCTTTGACAGCTGTAATGCATTCGACACAATGACACAGCTGGCCTGGCAATCGTTGAAGATGTAGGATTCCTGGGCTGGCGTCAGCGTAGGAAAGATTGGTACATCCACGGCACCCATAGCCGTAATGGCAAAGTCTGCGATGGCCCATTCTACTCTGTTCTCGCTCACGATGCCGATGCGCTGGCCTTGAGCGAATCCACGGTGCATGAGCCCCATGGCAAAACACTCAACGTGATCACGCAATTCGTCGTGCGTAATGGTCGACCATGCTCCCTGCACCTTTCGACCGTAGACGACCTTCGTGGTATTCCCTTCGTACCGCGTACAGACGTCAAGAAACATCGCTGGAATTGTCGAGGCAACCTGCATAACACAGCTCTTTGAATGTGGGGATCAATGATTCAGTCCGAGATCACTTAGGTGAACAATTTACATGATCTACCAAAGCTGTAGATACGTCCAAGTGACGAATCAGTCGAGGAATGCCCAGGTGACCGAAAGGCGCAGATCTTGGATGATCTCCGGCATCACCGCCACCGTGTACCACCGCGACTGGAGGATATTCTCATACGACAGTCGGACGTCTGCATGACCCAGCCTGGCATGGATAAAGGCATCAAGCCCGTTTCCAACCATTCCCTGCGTCTCCGTCTGAGAAGCGTACGACCAGGTTAGCGGAACGTACGCGCGTGCTGTAACGGCTGACTGCATCATTCCCCTGATCCCTGCACGGAGCAGGCTCGTGCCTGGCCTATACACGACCGCCGCCTCCAATGAAGCACTTACGGCCGGGAACTCTTGGACCGTACCAGACTGAACCCGCACGACCGATCTGAGATCGAGCCATGTGTGATTCCAGCGGCCATCAAGAATCACCCCGTACTGACGGAGGTTGTTGGGTGCGTTGAGCGTTTGTGTTGACGTGACATCTCCGCTACTGTCTCTCACGGCGATGGTCTGCAGGGGGCTTGTCACATCGTGGGCATAGGCCTCAGCTGACAGTGACCAATGTGGACGTACCATTTTTGCTGTTACGAGTGCGGCAAGATGGTGCTCCGGCAACAGCGTCAAACCCTCGGCTGGCGAAGGTAACCGTTCGCTGCGCACGAGTTCTACTGACAACCGGCGGCCATCTCCGGCATCGTTCTGCACACCAACACCACCTGCCCACTGAGGTGCCGACTGCTGACTGGTGATAGTGTATTGCGCTCTTGCCGAAGCCAGGACGCTCCAATTCGTCGATGCTAGAGGAATGACGGTATAGGCAAAGATTTGGGGCTGGACGCGTTCGAGTGCCTGTGCAGCACTCCACGCCGGCGCATACGTAGCGTCGACACCCGTTCCAACTCGAAGGTGCAACCACGACCATCGCTGTTCGGTGCGCAGCAGCAGACCTCCATGGGTGCCGCGGCCTACGGTTGCTTCGGAGTCGTTAGTGAACCTGCGTATGGCAGCGAGACTACCGTAGGCTTGCCCTGTCCACAACGCAACAGAATCACCTTCAGGAACGTAGGCATACGTTGCCGTGATATCGTGGCGACGGGTTTCATCACGCAGAGAGCGAAAGACCGTCGGTGCCGTAGACTCGGCCAAGGCACTCACGGGCTGTTCGGTTTGTAGGCTACTCCGAAGACCACCCCAAAGATCTGTGTTCAGGGAGACAAGATGGTACGACAGACTGACGTGATGTTCTATTGAGAGCGCTGCACGCACCATGATCGAGGCATTCCAAGCATCAAAGTCAGTCCGTTGATATCTGCCCTGTCCCCCGGTGCGACGTATCCCTACGGTGGTGTTGACGCCTGGGGCCACGTTTTGCGAAAACTCGACATCGGCCGCCAGAACCTCGCCTCCACCCTGAGCATACCAGAGTTGCATGTAGGGCGTTGGGGTACGATGGATGATCTCCTGTTGGTTGATTGCTACTAGGGTCATCTGTGGAGCCAGGCCAATGGCATTGATGCCAGTAAGCACTTCCACTTGCTCGAATCGCTCCGGTGCTGATTGCATCAGGTTGTAGCTCCCGGACCAAGGATCGATGACAGGACGACCATTCAGCGCAACCGTTAGGTCGGCGCTGTACCCACCGAGCACGGATACGGAGGAGTGCTGACCCATGCCACCGTGGGATAAGGCCTGATATGGCAGCGCACGTATCAGCATGTCGGCCATGGTCTGGTACTGTAGGGTTCGTCGCTCCCGCTTGGTAATCAGATGCGTTGCGTCGGATGGGGCCAGCACAAGTGATCCAAGATGCCGATAGGGGGCGACATCGGGTTGAACCGTATCGACGTGGACCGTGTCGACGTGAAGAGTGTCAGTCGGTGTTTCCGTTGCCTGAACGACAGTAGGAACCATCGTGGATAGAACGACCAAGCCAACGACGATGGTGGAAATGCAACAGGCAGGTTGAACACCTGCCCGTTGCAATGTGATTCCTATCGTTGCAATCCAATTCATGCCTCCGCTGCAGGCGCATCGTCGGATTCGTCTGTGTCTTCGTCGCGTGTAACGGTTGTGATGTCGGCGATCTGATCGCCGTCGTCGAGACGAATCAACCGCACACCCTGAGCATTCCGTCCTAGCATCCGCACGTCGCGAATGGGCTGGCGAATCAGGATGCCGTTGACGGTCATGACCACAAGGTCCTGTTCATCGGTGACTTCAAGGATGGCACAGATCGGTCCTGTTTTCTCCGTCGTATTCATGGCGATCACGCCCTTCGCACCACGCTTCGTCTTGCGGAAGGACTCCACCTGGGTGCGCTTGCCATAGCCCCGTTCACCCACAACGATCACCTGAGCATCTTCATGCCGAACGGCGGTGAGGGAGATGACCTCGGCACCATCGGTCAAGGTGATACCCTTCACGCCAGCGGCACCTCTTCCCATGGCGCGCACGTCACTCTCATGGAAGCGCACAGCGAGGCCGGAGCTAGCTCCGATCAGAATGTCCATGGTACCGTCGGTGAGCCGTGCCGAGATGAGACGGTCGTCTTCCTTGAGGTTCACCGCGATAATGCCGTTGGCTCGAACATTGGCAAAGTCCTTGAGTTCTGTCTTCTTCACAACCCCGGATTTGGTGGCCATGAAGATGTTGTAGCCGTCGGCTTCAATGTCGGAGATCGGCAGATAGGCCGTTACCGTTTCGTCGGGTTGCTTCTGGATCACATTTGCGATGGACCGACCTTTAGCGCTACGTGAGCCCTCGGGGATGTCGTAGACCTTGATGCGGTAGACTCGCCCCTTATCCGTGAAGAACATCAGATAATGGTGCGTGGAGGCTCGGAAGACGTGTTCAACGTAGTCATCCTCGTACCGTCCTGTACCGCTCACGCCACGACCGCCTTTATGCTGACGGCGATAGGTACTCACCGGCGTACGCTTCAGGTATCCCCCATGCGTGATGGAAATGATGACCTCTTCATTGGCAATCATGTCCTCGAGCGTGAAGTCCCTGGCGTTGTACACGATCTCGGTACGGCGCGCATCGCCATATCGCTCACCCAGTTCGGCAAGTTCCTGACCGATCACGTTCATCTGCAGATCTTTGGACGCCAGGAGCGCCTTCAACCGTTCGATTGTTTCGATGACTTCACGGTATTCTGCCTGAATCTTGTCGCGCTCCAGTCCTGTCAGGCGCTGCAAGCGCATATCCAGAATCGCTTTCGCCTGAATCTCGGACAGGCCAAACTTCTGCTGCAAGGCTTCCGACGCTGCAGGCGCGTCTTTCGAAGCCTTGATGGTCTTGATCACTTCGTCGATGTTGTCGAGCGCAATGATGAAGCCTTCGAGGATGTGGGCCCGCTTCTCCGCCGCGTCGAGTTCAAACTGTGTACGTCGGACCACCACCACATTACGATGAGCAATGAACTCGGTGATCATCTCCTTGAGTGTAAGGATACGCGGACGTCCGTTGACCAGAGCCAGCAGAATTACACCAAAGGTTACCTGTAGTTGCGTGTGCTTGTAGAGGTTGTTCAGGACAACCATTGGAACAGCGTCACGCTTTAGTTCAATCACCACGCGCAGACCATCGCGGTCGGATTCATCGCGGATATCGGAGATGTCCTCGAGCGTCTTCGCCTTGACCAGATCAGCGATCTTTTCTATGAGTCCAGCCTTGCTCACCTGGTACGGGAGCTCGGTGATGACGATACTCTCCTTTGTACCCTGCTTGTTCGATTCAATGTTGGCTTTGGCACGAACCAAGATCTTGCCACGACCAGTCGTGTAGGCGCTTCGTACGCCTTCGTAACCATAGATGATACCACCAGTCGGGAAATCCGGGGCAGTGATATACTTCAACAGCTCTTCGTTGGTGATGTTGGAGTCAGCAATGACCGCCTGGATGCCGGCAATCACTTCCGTGAGGTTGTGCGGTGGGATATTTGTAGCCATACCAACGGCGATGCCGTTAGCACCGTTTACCAGCAATGCTGGAAGAACTGTAGGGAGGACCGTTGGTTCTTCGAGGGAGTCATCGAAATTTGGACGGAAGTCCACCGTGTTCTTGTCGATATCACGCAGCACCTCACTGGTAACATGAGCCATGCGTGCTTCGGTGTAGCGCATTGCTGCAGGAGAGTCGCCGTCGACGGAACCGTAGTTCCCCTGACCATCAACCAGCGGATAGCGCATCGACCACGTCTGCGCCAGACGCACCATCGCGTCGTAGACGGCACTGTCGCCGTGTGGGTGGTATTTACCAAGCACCTCGCCCACGATCCTCGCACTCTTCTTGTACGGACGATTCGGGGTCATTCCCAGTTCGTACATTGAGTACAGGATGCGACGATGCACCGGCTTAAAACCGTCGCGCACATCTGGAAGAGCGCGCGACACGATAACCGACATGGAGTAGTCGAGATACGAGTCTCGCATCTCGTCCTCCATGAGGACGGGCTGAATACGTTCGTTGAGTAGTGCCATATGCTGGCAAAATTACGGAAAATGAGCCGCTCTGCCGGGCCTAGGTAGGGCCTAGTTTTCCACGTCAATCAGGAAGTTTCACCAGGAGACCACGCTGATCTGCGGCTCCTTCAACGGAGAGGCGATATCCGTAGACACCCGACGGAAGTGAGATGTTATCGCTTGCCGTGCCATCCCAGTAAATCGTGGCATTTCCGAACGATAGCGGCGCGGAAAACGAGCGCACCGTTCGTCCCTGCTGGTCCGTGATATCCACGGTAGCGTCTACCTGAGCTTGTGATGTTTCGACCATCACGTGGAGCTGTACGTTGTTGCTGAATGGATGAGGTACAGCTCGAACGCCCGAAAGGGATGTTCGCTCAGTGGTGCGAAGGACGATGGTGGTTTCCACACTGTTTCCGGAGGCGTCAGAAGCTCGCACAAGCACGTTGTTATCCCCTGCTTCCAGGGGGTAGATAAACCGCAGAGCAGCCTTAATGGAGGCGTCGTCATACCGTTCCCGACACGCAGTGGTCGAGAGAAACTCCACACTATCGGCAACGGCAGGACGAATACGATCGCCGTTGACGAACACCAACAACCGAGAGGGGTCGGCAATGTCGAGTGAGGATTGATCACGTACGAGGACATCAAGATGCGGACGCATCGGCACGACTCCCCCGTTCGTTCGATCAACGCCGTCGGCAAGCATGCCGATGGTTGGTTGAATCGTATCCTTGAACGTCGTCAAGACCGTTGTGCGGCGATTGTTGAAGCGGTAGGTCTCACGCCGTTCGGCTTGCTCCGGATTGATCGTAACTGCAAAGGTCGTCGGCCCCAGAAATCGACTTGTGGACACCGGGACACCGATATTCAGAAGCTCATCTTCGGTTAGCTCGGCAACGGCAGCGGTCCAAAGAGGCTCATCCCCAGTTGTCGAGACTGTTGCAAGGGAAACTGTTGTTGGGACGGTCGATTGTCGGGACCTGGCGTTTCGCACTGTCACTGTGATCGTGGCGGTGTCGCCCTGCAACACTGAATCAGCGTACACCGATACATCCTGTGGTTCAATCAGCCATTCATCAGCCGGATCAAACGTCCCACTCACGCGAGTCACACTGGCACGTCGGGCATACTGACCATCACTACCTGCAGTCAGGAAATACCGAAACTGGATGTCGGAGATGTCCGCGTCCTCAACGTTTGGCAACCATACCACGTTCGAAGAGTCTTGGTACAGGACGCGTTCCTCACCTGCCTGTGTACGACCAACAACACTCCAGTGTACGCCAGCATCGCTATGTTGGCTGCGCCACGGGCCCCACGTGCGGGCCGGCCCAATCCATGGCGAAGTGACTATCGCCTCGGGTGCGGTAATCACAAGTTCGTCGCGTAACGTCACAAGAGAGTCTCGTGGCGGAGCCCAGAGCTCTCGAACCTCATCCACAGGTCTTCCGGGACCGCTGAACAAGATCCATGAGACCTGATCCCGAAGTGAGTCGGCAAACTTGGAGTGATACGTCGTACTCATCAGTGTTCGGAATTCTTGCATCGTTCCATCTGCCTCGAATCCACTGAACGACTCGTAGGCAACTGCCAGCAGCACCTGCTGGTGAGGCAACACGGAGTCCCGCAGAAACTCGATGCACTCACGCGACGTTCCATTGTTCCAACCCGGAGTCAGATCCGGATCCCAGTAGGTGTCGTACCGACGGATCTTCGACGGAACCGAATCGGTGGGGTCCAGAACGATCACGTTCACGCCACGGTAGAAGGGATTATCCACATAAAGCACGTTTCCGATTCGCATTTGAATCATTCGGTCTTCGAAGATGTCAGCCGTGCGTACTCCTCGAGATCGAACATAAACGGGAAGGCGCGTTGAGGCGAGTACGACGTCTCCAGACTCTCGGTCACGAGCAATGTTGGTTGATGGAACACCTCGGAATGACTCCGTTGCGATAGTGGCCGTTACCGTTACGGACGGCTGCGAGTCCGTGATGAAAACCGGTATATGGAGCGCAGCAGTGAGCTGCTTCGTGTCTGGATGGGAAGCTAGAACCTGCACAACGGCAGGACCAGCGGCTAGCGGTTGTGTGCCGAGGTCCACCGACCAGTCGACGATGGAGCGATCTCGGCGGACCTCATCCAATCCTGACATCAACAGGGTATCCATCTGTGCTTCCCCTCCAGGTTCCACATCCAAGCTGCGTGGCCGCAGGATGGCGAAACGTACCGTATACGGTTCGTTCAGCGTTGGGTCAGCATAGGATAGTGGATCGAGAATACGCACTGCTGGCTGATATCCAGAGAGTGTCTCGTGCGGCTGAGGTTCAAGCGGAAGCATAGCACGTGGCAGTACCGTTGCTACAAGCATGATCGTGTTGTCGGTTGGATCATCTCCTAGTGTTCCCGATGGGTCCACCGTGATCGTGATCCGATGCTCGCCCGGTTGGTTTCGAATGGGAACGATCACCTGCACTACATCCTGCAGACACAACCCCTCTGGTAAACTGGTCACGACGGTGTCGATCCGATCCGCGTAGGTGCGAGTGAACATGATGGTAACGGGAGTTGACACGCCTATGCCAGCGGAGTGCACAACGACGTTCACAGATGCATACTCGTCACCATCAGTCAGATCCGATGATCCCGTCTCCGACGTTACGCGCACATCCGACGAGCGGAGATAGACCTCCGGTGTCGTCCCCATGCGCAGTCGTGACATCGGATCGCCAAGGATACAGAATTGCATCACGGTGTTGATTCCATCTTGATCACCGCGGTCAGCAAACGGCGCTTTGGCTTCGTAGATCAGGTCGCCCAGTGTCCGAATCGACGTTCCGCGTAACAGTTCGTGAATCCGATAGTGCAGGTAGTTGATCGTGACAATTCGCGCCCATCCTGTGCCGCCTACGGCAGCTGCGAAGCCTACGTTTGGCGTGGTGAGGTAGTCCGCATTTTTACAGGCGACACTCGGATTGGAGAAGGCACCCGTTTGGCAGGCATAGGTCGCCAGCACACCGAAGTTCGCAGAAGGAAGCAACTCCGACGGTTCCCAACCACGGATATCAAACTGGTCCGTTGCCCCGTGACCGATATAGTTCATCCACTGCAGGCCTCGATCAAGGGCCTGTTTAATCACGTAACCACTGGAACTTCCCTCGCGGTATCCGCAGACAGTAGTAGTGTCCAGACACAGTGGCTGATCGGTGAAGGTGATGCCGCTCTGAAAGGGATCGTCAAGCAGATTCTGGTAGATGTCACACAAGCCCTCCTGCTCCACTCCCCCGCCAACAAAGAGCCAACGCCGAATCCATGACCCGATATCGGCGGTATCCATCGCGATGATCTTGCTCACGTGATTGCGGGATTCTTCTTCCGTTAGTGCCGGAATACGCCCAACGATGAGCTCCGGAGCAGCTACATCTGCTGCATCATCCAGGAGTCCATAGTAGTAGTCACTTGATGGTCGACCATATGTTGGTACTTGCTGGGCGCGCCGTGAACCGGCGTTACCCCTCCGAATAGCTAGCCGTGGATCCCACGTGGCATTTCCAACCAATAACAGGTACCGTGGCTTCGGCACAGGCGCCCGATCATAGAGCTGAGCTAGAAAGGATCTCAGTGCCTCTGGCGACGTGTAGCCGTAGCTGAACTCGTCCATGATGTGGTCGATGTCATAGATGCTGACCGAGGCGTTACTGTGCTTCCGGCGGTGTGCCGCGAGCCGCTCTGCCTGCGTCCGATGGACATTGTGCGTCACGATGATCATGTCGGTCTGTTCAACGGACGTCAGCAAGGACGATAACCGTGCCGGTCGAACAGTCGCTTGCTGGATGGCAGACGCATCTGCAACAACCAAGAACGATACACCTTTGCCGTCTGCAGGCTGTACTGGGATGCGGCCAGTGTACGCAGTGGCCAGCCCCCTCACAGCTGTAGAAGAGGACAGCAACGTTCCACCAACGCCGTTAGCCCCTTGCCATACCACGGTTGTGTCACCCAGAAGGCCAACGCTACACCACGAATCTCCACTGGGAACGGAATCTAGTAGTGCTAAGATTACAGTGCTGGCGTCGGGCACGCTTGATGCGTGTGGTACGAACAGCGCAAACGCAGTACCACGTGGAGCCTGTGAAATGGCCGACGTCAGCGCCGTTTGATCGGTCGACCAGCGGAAGACCCGTACCCCTCCGGTGGGCGCATCCAACATGAGTACGAGGTCGTCAATCGAATCGATCTCCACCTCATGGTCTCCAAAAATGGCGCTCACGCGACGTCCGCGATTGTTGGGTGTGTCAGTCGACCAGTTGAGATCTAGTGGCGTCATTCCCGCACGTAGAACGGCTCCTTCGTTCAACGTCGTGTTCGTGTGCCAGGTGTGATTGATCGTATCGATCGCAACCACTGATGCTGTGCGTGCATTCCAGATGCTTAGCCATCCTGGCTGTACATCACGGACTTCTCCTGAAAGGCGGCCGGAGTCGAGAACCGGCAGGATCGTTGTGGTGACGTTATAATAATCCAACACGATCTGTGATCGGTAATCCGGTCGCGACCGAAGCGAGTCGATGCCGGTAGCAAACAACTTCACCGACTGCAATGCCGCTGGAAGGTGCGCACCCTGTACCGAGGCGCTGAGGAAGAATGCACCTGCTCCATCGGTGGTACGCTGGAATGGTGCACCTCCATTGATGCTCAGATCGGCCCGAGAATCAGGCTTATACGAACGCACATCTGTTCCGGAGATGTAGTGCATGGTAACGTCCATCACCGCATCCGGAGCAGGTGTACAGCGAAAACGATGCGTAGCGCGATGAAACGCCTTAGCGTTGAGGTTCTCCCAGTAAAATCCCTCCAGGTTTGCCAGTGGCGTATAGTAGTCAGCAAAGTCCTCGAGCAGCGCATTACCCAAATGGTAGTACCCCGTATCAAACTCGATGTGTCGTTGTATCCGAAGGCTCGTCAGCTGTGGCGCTGATCCGGGATCGGGGGCGGCAGCGACAGCGTAGCGACGTCTGTTCTCACTCCACCGGCTGGCAAGAAAGAACGTTGCCTGACTATTCTCCACGTCATACCACATGGTGTCTCCGGCGGGTCGACGAGCTTGGAAGTAGAATCGATCGTCGGCTGATACCACACCATCACCATCATCTTCGATGGCAAGGTACTCTTGCGTACCTCGATGGATAAGGGCTAGTGAGTCCACCTCGACCCCAGCAAATCCTGGTTCTGTGGCCAAGATGGTGGTACCTCGGACAAGGGCAATCCCATCGTTGATCGTATGCAACGCAACGTAGAGTGCCTGGGGATCAATCCAGCTGGTCGCGTCGATGGGCACCATCATAGCGTGGCCAGACGTCAACGACTCCCCTCGTTCAATCGAGATGGTAAGAGTCACGGAATCAGCGATGGATAGTGCCGACGTGCTGTTTATTGTCGTCAGAACCCACGGATTGAAATGGATTGCCCAGACGTCACGCTCTTGGTGTCTACCAATCTTGAACATGCGAACGGTGGAATCGACAACGTTCAGTAACCGGACATGAGGAACGGCATACCATGTATGTACGTCCACAGTAACCTGAACACGGCTACCCGTGGGGACGTCAACGCGATGGACGAGGATATCCAGCGGCTGGCCGTGGTCGAGCATAGCCTCTGGATGCCGCAGACGATACCGAACCACTGGAGTCGTCTCGGTTGAGACAGGCTCAATAGACACGGCACGACGGAGCCCACTGTAGGTGTGCGTCAGCGTCGACCGTGTTGATGACGACTGCGCTAGCACCTCAGCACTGGTTCCATACAGGCTGCATAGAAGAACCAGGAGGATACGTAACAGCGTATCAGGAAACCTATGGCAGAGCAGTGGTAGCATGACCGTAGAAGAGAAATGCCGTGATATGATCGCTCATATCACGGCATAGGGACAACATTCGTGTATAGAGGTTACTGCCGAACGACAACCAAGTTACTGCTTGGCACGTTCCGGGAAGGCAGACTGCATGGCAATGATGATCTTCTCGGCAACCTTGTCGGAAACTACGCGCTTAACGTTATCGTCGCTGGCCAGAGCTTCCTGAATTGCCGTTTCTACCTTCTTCTTGATGATGTCAGACGTTTCGCCTACAAGGGCATCGGTAAGCTGGTGCATGTCTTCGGATACCGTCTTCATGGTTTCCAGCTGTCCTTTGTTGGCGTCTTCCATCTTCTTCATGAGCTTGTCGATTCGCTCTTCACCTTCGGTATAGATCAAACCGAGAGCCATCAGCGCAAGCATTGCACCCTCCAGAGAAATGGCACCGAGGATCAGAGACGGACGCGTTGGTGGGATGAACTTCAAACCACGAATACCGATGATCACGATCAGAATGGCAGCACCACCGTAGGCCAGACCAGTGATCGTATTGGAGTACTTTTCGGTGAAGTGATGCGACATGTACAAGCGTAGGCCCTTGAAGAACTGCAGACGATTACGACTCCAGAGGATGCCGTTCTTGCAGTCGATGATCTCTGCTACGACGAAGTCGGAGAAAAACTCCTTAATGCGAAGAAGTAGGACTTCCTGACGGAACGCTACCAGATCAACGTCAGCCGTGAACACATCGTCGAAGCGCGCAGTGCGCCGACCGTCGTTCTCCTCAGCATCGTTTACGGTGCGGTCCCAAATCACCTTGAATGCGGATCGCACCTGGTGCGGCTCCAGCTTGGAAAGGTCGCCGTCCGGCATCGTGAGCAGCTGTACGACCTCGTCGGCAAAGCCTGTTTGGAGGCGAATCTTCGACTTGGTATGACCGATTTCACGTTCAACCTTTTGCGCCATGTAGCCGATGCTACCTGGGAAGAAGAATGTCGTGAGGATCGCCAGCGAGAAACCACCAACAAAGGCAATAATGCCGAAGCCGAGCGCTGGTTCAAGGACAATGGCAGCTTCGCCGAGTCCACCCTCGCCACTTGCCTTTACCACCCATTCGCCAGCCCCTTTCGAGTATCCATCTTTAGACTCCTTACGGGCTACATTCGAGAAGTCGAAAATGTAGTCCGTACGGATGTACGGCTTAAGATCCGTCTTGCCGTCGAGACGCTGCGACCACTTTTCGGTGACCACGGCGTGAACGCCTGGTGCAACCTCTTTGAACATTTCGGCCTGACGTTCGTCATGCGGCTTGAACAAAGCCATCACGGCCCCTTGTACCAATGTCGGTACAACGAAGGTGTACACACCCACGGTGAAGACGGCCATTAGCGCAAGGAAGAGCAAGTAGTGCTGCAGTCCTACCTTGCCGTGCTTCGTGTTCGCGTTCGCTGTCATCGCGACTCCTATCCCCAGTTATGAAAAACTTTATGCTGCGTTGCTGCATGTTCGTGCATGTGTCCGTCTCCGGCACACCTGCCGTACGGTCCGAATATACCAAAAAACCGATGCCATGGAAACACGTTCCGCAACCATGCCCA
>JAURGP010000003.1 GCA_030833725.1 Candidatus Kapaibacterium sp.
TATGAACGCAAAACTTCAGAGTTTGCAGTCCTAGCTATCTTGTTGCTGCTGGTTTGAGTTTGCTCTTCGTTATTCATGTTGCTTCAGTTACTTCAGCAGTCGCTGTCGCAGTCGCTGCTGCATCCACTCCGGAGACGGTCCGATGCGCACGCCGTCGATGCGTTGCAGCGCATAGCGAGGAGCGAGGTTTGTATCTACATCGGCAATCAATGCCGACGGGGCTACCGAGACCTGTGTCGTAGACGCTCTCGTGCGCACCTGCACCGGAGCCTCATGCACGGTGACGAAGGCAGCCACTTCGCGAGCGACTCCAATGTGAGAGTTGCAGTCGGCCCGATTTGGCGTGTTGAACACGTCAAAGATGGTATCCGTTGTTCCTAGCGCTTCAGCCAGTGGCGTTCCTGGAGCAGCCGGGACGTCGAGTACCCAAATGCCATCACCATCGCTGCCAAGATTCAACTCTGTTTGCGAGCAGATCATCCCATTGGATTCCACACCTCGCAACATCCGCTTTCCGATCGTGAAGCCTCCATTCGGCACCACGGCACCATCCAAGGCCACCGGCACTGTTTGTCCAGCCGCCACGTTCGCGGCACCACAACAAATGGTACGCAGCTCCGGCTCACCAACATCTACTGTACACACCGATAGTTTATCGGCCTTGGGATGCGCCTCACGTGTCACGACCTTCCCCACCACGATCCGGTGGAGTGCCGATGCCTCGTTATGCACGTCCTCTACTTCCAGACCCAAGTCCGTCAGCACGGTCGCAATGCGCTCATCCGGCCACGTCGCGCGATCCAGCGGTACAAACTCTTCCAGCCACGTTCTCGAGATTTTCATGGTGTTGCAGGTATCAGGTTGTCGGTATCAGGTTGTCCGCAGTTGGTTGTCTGCCGTTGGTTGTCTGCAATCTAGCTGAACCAATTTCTACGCACAGTTGCCCAAAGATACATTCCGCAACATGTTATCTGCTGACATCCCGATTCCCCTTTGGCAATGACCCAAAAGTTCCGTACACTTGTAGTCCAGTCGCGCGCAAGCGCACTACACATCGCGGGGTGGAGCAATTGGTAGCTCGTCGGGCTCATAACCCGAAGGTTGTAGGTTCAAGTCCTGCCCCCGCTACACTTCTGAAGAGCTAGGTCCTTGTAAATCAAGCATTTACAAGGACCTTGTTCGTTTTGAGCTCCTGTGCCGTCACTTCGGATTTCCGGTGGTGCTGCACCCAAGCTGGGGGGAGGTTGAGCCAGACGTTGTCGCGCTGAACACCGGTTGCGCGGTACTGTTCGGCCAGTCGATGTTCGATGTGGGTGATTCGTTGTTGTTCGGCGCCGCGAGTGAGCCCCTTACGGATAGGACGGACGTACATGTATTCGAAGTAGCTGAGCGTTCCGCCATCCCGAAGGAGATTGAAGTAGGCGTGGACAAGTTCATCCACGACAGTTGCGGAAAAGTTGTTGAGAGGGAGACTGGAGATGATGAAGTCGAACGGTTCTTCGGATTGAAACTGCTGTAGGGACAGTTGGTGGATGGTGGTTTGATGATGAGCCTTAGCCCAGTTGGCTTCTGAATGGAATCGAGTCTGAATGAGCTTGACGAAATCTGGGTTCAGTTCAACGAGGTGAAGTTGATCGTCGGGCGAAAGCAGTTGGAGGATGCGATTGGTCACCGGGGCTGTTCCAGGTCCGATCTCGAGGATCCGGACGGGAATCTGGGTGTTCCGTACAGCAAGGAAGCGGGTCATGGCCGCAGCAAGGAAGCGGCTACTGGGGGCGATGGCTCCGGTTGTAGCGAACTGTGTGCGAACCTGCGAGAAGAATGCGAAGTGGCTTTGAAGCGTGCGATACATGAGATCAATCTACGCAGCGGCAGACAGGAATCTACGAGCGAGTGTATCGAGGAAGCTAGGCCCCCTACAACGCCACACCAATCGTGACCGCTGCAACAAATGCTCTGGTAAGTCCATCAGGACGAACGTCACGGATGATCAGTGGCATGGCCAGATCCACGCGCAAGTCAACACTGCGAGAGAGCATGTACCGGCCGGCGATGGCAGCATTCAAGGTAAGCCCGCGAGAGCCTGCTACCTCCGCTCCTTCCACACGGTCGGCCTGAAGGCGGTAGATCGCCAATAGGGACGGCGTGATGCTGACGTCCCACGCTGATAGTGTATACGTGAGGCGGGCCACGGCATCATTGCCCCGTACGAGATCCTTCGAGGTGAAGTATCCCTCACCATCATCCACGTAGGCATTGGAATTGCCATTCTGAAGCACGTGCTGGTATCCCAGTGCCACGGCCCATGCGTCCATCGATACCGATGCCCCTAGCAGCAGATCAGTGGTACCAAGACCTGTTTGATAGGGCATTGGTAGGGGGCTTCCAGCAGCGGTCCCAGACGTAGAGGAAGCATCGGTGGATCCCGTTGGCAATCGGGTGCCAACCGTTACTCCAATCTCCGTGCTCGCGTCCACAGCCATCGTGTTCGACACACTGATCATGGCATCACCGATGCCGGCATGAGACGTGGACAACCCCTTGAGGACACCCGTCGCATACACGTATGGCAGCGAGGCCTTCACGGCGAGTGTACCCGTCGTGATGGGTGAAGCAATCGTCCACGAGGCCTCGGGCACAACTTGGAGAATCGTGACCCCGTTCTCCCCTGCCCCGAATACCGACTGCACCTGGATGCGCAGCGGTTGCGGGGATCTGTCATCGTAGTATTCGGAGTCGTCGGCATGAAAACCGGCTTGCACCGTACCGATCGTGCAGACACCGGCGTCGCTACACCCCTGAGCCTGAACGCGAGGTGCCATCAGCACACTCAGCACGGCAACAGCAATGATGCGGAATGTGGTTACCCTCACGGGCACTTACTCCTTAGTGGCGCATCCGTCCGCAGGTATCTACACAATTCAAGAAACGGAAACTCGATCGCTGAGGATGGATTCGACCGTGGAATGGTAGCCTCGATGTCTTCGGGGAGGTCAAACATCGTATCGTCCGTCCACTCCACACCGGTGTCGATCACGGCAAAGCGCTCGGCCTTGATGTTGCGCTGGTCTACCAGCATACGCAATACGGCCGACACGTCTGCGCGCAAGATTCCAAGCTCTTGCTTGTAGTACGATAGGATGATGTCCTGATGCTCGGCCTCGATCAACGGCCACCAGCGAAGCATTCCTTCATAGATCCGCTGGCCCAACGTATCGGCAAAACGATCCTGCTTCTGAGGATCGAGTTCGTCCCAGAGCGACCACTCCTTGGTAGAAACCGTAAACCACAGGCGAGGCAGAAACGGCTTCTGACCGTCGATCTGCACCTCAAGCCACAGCTCTGGTACGTCCGCAAAGTTGACCGTCGGCTTCTGCTGGCCGAGCATCACATCGAACCGCCCCTTGTCCACCTTTACCGGATACGATTCCTCGAGCAACAAACTGCCCCCTTCCACTTGATCGTACACGCGAAACGCGATCTGATACTCGCCATCGGCAAGGGGCTCTCCACTATCGGTGGTGAGCATCCCGGAGTATGGCACCAGACCATTGGACTGCGCGTGCACGGG
The DNA here is from genome assembly GCA_030833725.1 of Candidatus Kapaibacterium sp. Lineage (GTDB taxonomy): Bacteria > Bacteroidota > Ignavibacteria > Kapaibacteriales > Kapaibacteriaceae > OLB6. Next base: position 3,572 of record JAURGP010000003.1, read on the forward strand.
TACGCTGGTCAGGTTGAGGAGCGTGATTACAGCGCAGAGAAGAGCGAATGCACGAGGCATACTGTTCATATCAATACCACGAGATGGATCATAACACTCTTTCAAGATACTTGGAAAGTGCGGTATCAACACCCAACTCCCTAGTGCACCACAACCTTGTGTTGTTGCAACACAGCACCACGTGCATCGCAGAGCACGGCAACAGCTACTTGGTAGGAGAGGTGATGTGTAGGCAGGATCGCACTTCGCATCTCAGCCGACACCGGCACCGTGGCAAGAATCTCCCCACGCACGGACAGGAGACGCACAAACGAGACACTGCCCGCCCCCCACGCAACGTGTACACCTTCCGTGGTGTGCGTCACCGTCATCGCCACGTCGGTGTCTTCAGAGACACTTGTTGTGCGTGTGGAAGCCTTCCAAATGGAGAACGGCTTCGGTCCGGTTCCGTTCGACTCGAACTCCACACGAATGGAGTCGACGCCCGCATCGGTGCGGCGGTAGCATACATCTTTGACCTGGTACCACGACTTGGGCGGAATGATGTACGGCAGTGCCGTGAGTGCGCCCGGAGAAAGGGAGAAGTTAGATCCGGCCAACCCCGTGATACGCGTAATCACCAGCGTATCGGAACCCGTATTCGAGATGCGCAGGCCACCTGACTTACACGTCAGTTCGGACGGCAGCACCACGCCAACGTCGTAGTCCTCCACATCGATGCGTGGCTCAGTTGCCATACCTCTGGCTACAAGCTCCACACCGCCACACTCTGTCGTGACCACGACGAGTGTGTCTATGTCTACGTTGTTGGGAGCATTCTCCGTTTCGACGTCGGCAAGGTAGGTCACCGTGACAGCATGCTTCTCATTAGGTGCCAGCACCAGCGGTTGGGTGATCGCACCGGCAGTGATGGAAAATCGAGTACCCGCACGAAGGTCGATACTCTGGATGGTGATGCTGGTACGAAGCTGGTTCGTCATCGTGACCGTACTCTGGGCCGGCACATTCACACGGGTCCTGCCGAAGTTCAGCTGCACACTATCTGCTACCAGACGCTCCTGATTGTAGATGCACGAGTCAATCGTCGTGTTTCCACGCCAGTCACGCACGAAGTACACGCACCGTGCATCCTTGGTGGGGTCGATCACGTCGAACTGATACCGAAAGCGGGTGTAGGGCTCATTACGCGGGAAGGAGGAGTCGGTGAGGAGCGTGAGCCGGTAGTTCGTGTTTCCTGCGCCAGGAAGCGTATCGATCAGGGCAATGCCGGTCTCCACCTGGTCAAGGGGCTCTGGCTGCTGCCGCGGAGGATCAGGGATGTTCCTGAGTTCCGTTGCCTCGCCCTCATAGCGTCCACAGGAGTTTGCCACCGTGATGACAGGCCGTAGCGTATCAATGGATTGCACGTTACTGGCGGCCGAAGCAAGGGGCCAGCCGTAGGCATCCACGCTTCCAGTGCCATAGACGTAGCCACCGAAGAGGACCTGACCATTGCTCGTAATAGTGTGGGCTGCACCACTGGTGGTAAACTCTAAGAGCGTCCAGTAGCGCCCGTCCGGCATGCGATTTTCGAGCAAGCTGGGACCCTGTACAGCAGGATGGTTCCACACGGGAACGCCATCAATCATGATGGATGTCAGATCCGTCTCAAGATTTGGCGAGGACGTGTTAGCCTTGACCATCAGCTGCAACCAATGCTTGGTAAACGCGGTGTTTGTGGGAAACTGGAAGACCGTATTGGTAACGTACTGTTCCTCTGGACTAAGGGTTACCATGAACGGATCGAACGCCTGGCTGCTATCCCATGAGGCTGAACAGGAGTACTGCACGACCTGGATGGGCTTGTCGGACTCCCACACGGCATAGCCGTGCGTGAGTATCGTCGGCGCGTTTGACTGTGCTAGGTCCACGAAGCCCCCAGCATCGGCGATGAGTCCGCCCCCTTGTCCGATCAGGGACTTGGTTTGTTTGTCGTAGTACTTCAGGGTCCAGAGTGTATTGGCATCACGGGCGATCACGCGGAACACATCCCCCTTTCCCGTGTTACCGGTGCCCGAACGAGCAAACTCCATGGAAGAGTATCGCACCCCCCACATCGACGTCGGTGGCGTCATCTCCACGAGGTGGTTCCGCCCATTACCGTTCACCAAGAGATTAGGCATCGTCGTCCGCTCGTGGAAGGAGAGGAGTCCCACCGGTTTCGTCGAGGTGATCCTTGTTCCCGTAAGATCAAACACGCCACGCGTCGTACCATCCCCTTTCACCATGTACACATCGCCTGCATCAAGCGTCACGGTGAATGGCGCGCTACCCAACTCGCGCCCACCAGAGGTTTTTGCCTGCGAGCCGCCGCTTCCTCGTAGTTGGATGGTGACCTGTGTTTGATCTTCTCCAGCAACCACCACAAAGCCCCCTGCCCACGGTCTCGTTTCTCGGAAATCATAGTAAGACACAGCAAGGTATTCCTTGCCCCATGCACTCGTTGGCAGCGCCATGTATCCATCCGACGACGTCACTTTGGAGTTAAGTACATATACGGATATTGGCATTTGTGACGTAATCCGTATTCCTTGACGCACCACCGCTTCCGCATTACGCACTTCCCACTGCCAGCTTGTTTCACCACGCACATCCGAAAGCGTCCGTACCTCATATGGCTTCAACGTCCGCTTGTACAATTGGTTCGTCGCGGCATCAAACACCGTAATCTGAGTGTCATACTGCGAGGCCACGTAGACCTCTAGAGCTTGTACCGGAAAGGGGTTCACCTCATTCGGTGGGATAGCGATCCAGTATTCCGTCCCCAGCGTTGCATCGGCATTAAGCATCTGCTCAAGCGTTGGCGCTTTATGCTGGGCCACCAGCGCGCCTGGAGTAGCCAGTGCTAGCCCAAGAAGGACCATGCTAAAGATAGACCGCCGCAGAGTGTAGATGATGGTACGCATGGCAACTCCTGTTGGTAACAAATGTGATTAAGCGCTATTGCTCAATTCACGTGCCAATTCGACTGTTTTTCGGTAAAGTCCAGTCGCTTCAGCCCCATTACCAACACCTATCACCCTAACTGGTTGCAACGTGTACATGGTGATGTACACAAAGTGTACATCAAGATGTACATCGAGGTGTACAGTCGTGGGGAGGGGGCTTGGGGCGGAGGTCCCCTTCGCGTCTTCGCTCCGCTCAGCCGCTCGAGAATGACGCGGGTGTGCGTAATGTGCGCAGCATGCGCGCCGAAGGCGCGCACAGTGAAAGACAGGCGGAGCGTTGCGTCATCCTCGAGCGTAGCGAAGAGGACCTCAGCGCACCGCGTCTTCTCCCCTCTCACGAAGGTGAGAGGGGCAGGGGTAGAGTACAAAACAAAAAGCCCGTAAGTCATTGACTTACAGGCTCTTCGTGAGATTACACTCGGGTGGGCAGTGAGGGATTTGAACCCCCGACCCTCTGCTTGTAAGGCAGATGCTCTGAACCAGCTGAGCTAACTGCCCGAGTTGTGAGAGCAACAATGCTACGGAAAGTTTCGGAGTTGCGAAAACACTTTTTTGGAGGAGGTTGTGCCCACGTTGATTGCGTCAAACGACAGCCTCTAAACGACAGCCTCCACACGACGGACCTCTGGGACGGCAAGGCGCAACGTGCGCTCGATGCCGGCGCGCATTGTCATCGGCAGCATGGCACAGTGCGTGCAGGCACCGGTGAAGCGGAGCTGAACAACACCTAACTCGGGTTCGAAGCACACGAACTCGACGTTGCCCTCATCTCGCTCGAGATACGGACGGACGTGGACCAGAGCAGCTTGGATGCGTTCTTCGACGGATTCCATGAAAGCGGGCTAATGACAGCAGTAATGACAGCGGTAATGACAGGATGCTACAGTTCGATCGTTAGTTCCGACGACTCGTTTGAGCGATTCTTTCGGCGTACCTGAGCCACAATGGCAGCAGCGATCGAGCGAATCGCGTCGCCATGGGCGCCGGCCTCGGGATCGAGTACAAAGGGCATGCCGTCGTCGCCGGCTTCGCGGATACGTACGTCGATCGGTACTTCACCCAACAACGGGACGTCGTACTCGGCAGCCACTGCCGCTCCGCCCCCTTCACCAAAAATGTGGTAGCGCTTCTCGGGCATGTCTGGAGGCACGAAGTAGCTCATGTTCTCGACAATGCCCAGCACATCCACATTCACCTTACGGAACATCTGAATCGAGCGGCGCACGTCGGCCAGAGCGATCTCCTGAGGCGTGGTCACGACTACGGCTCCCGTTAATGGAATGCGCTGCGTCATGGTCAGCTGGATGTCGCCCGTTCCCGGAGGCAGGTCAAACAGCAGGAAGTCCAGCTCGCCCCACTGAATCTGATCGACCAGTGTGGAGAAGTAGCCAGCCAGCATGGGACCGCGCAGAATGGCGGCCTGGTCGCGTTCCATCACAAATCCGATGGAAGCCACCTTTACGCCAAACGCCTCATTAGGATAGCCAATGATCTTGCCGTCCTCGGAGCGGTCGGCGCGCATTTGTGTGCCAGCAAGACCGTACATCGTGGGTTGCGATGGGCCATAGACGTCTGCATCAAGAAGACCTACGGTTGCACCGCCTTGGGCCAGCGCCGCGGCAAGGTTCGCTGAAAGCGTCGATTTCCCTACACCGCCCTTACCGGAAGCAATGGCCACCAGATTCTTGACGCCGGCAATGCCTTTGCTGCGCTGCTGCGTAGGCAAACCGGTCTCACGCACGAAGATCTCCACTTCAGCCTGTGGGAAGTTGGCCGTGATCGTGGCGATACAGTCGTGCTCGAGGCGACGAGCTACCCAGTGAACTGGTTGGACGACTTGCAGGTAGACTGACACCCGATTGCCGTCCACGTGGACGTCGTGGATCGTGCCAAGATTGGTAAGGGGCTGGCCCAAATCGGGATCGATGAGGGTGCCGAGAAGCTCGCGGACGGCTGATGCTGTAACCATAGGACAGGTAGGTAGTCGTTAGTGGGCGGACATCAAAAATACGTGCTTCGGCCAAGGTAGGCGCATCCGTTGTACATTTGCAGTGTGAAATCCGCAACGAACCGGCAACCAATGTTCCATGTTATCAATCGGAGATCAGCGATGCGTAAATCGCTACTTGGTGTAGGTGCCTCAGCCCTGATGGCTGTCACGGCCCTCGCTCAGATTCCCCAGGCCTTGCATCAGCAAGACAATCGCCTGCACATGCAGCGTCAGATGAAGGATGCTGCTGCTCACATCACCGAAGCACCAGTACCCATGGTCCTGCGCTCGGCAAAGAATACCGCTGAACAGGCACTCACCTATCAGGTGCTGTACACCACGGACTTCTATCCGTTCTTCGAGATGTACAACACGAACCGCACGTTCTTCTACGATGCGGGTACAGACGCCGTGATCACCGTGCGCAATAACCGGACGTTTGCCCAAGGCTCGGGACAGTTGGAGGGTGGTCAGCTTCGCGTGTACACGTCGAACAACGACGGCGCCTCCTGGACCGAAACAGAAATCTTGAACAAGCCGGGAACCGTCGTGGCTATGCCCAACTTGGGCGTTGCAAACGGTGGTACCACGTCCGTGAACGAACTGCTGTGGTCGATTCTCGGCCTCACGTACGAGCAAAGCGCCGGTTGGGCTCTCACCAGCAGCATCTACCTGCTAAACACCGCATCGGGCTTGTTGGACTTCCCCGGTAACGGTGGCCCACAGTCGAGCAATCCCAGCGGCTTCGAGTGGTACTACGGCGACATCGTGAGCGTGAATGGTGATGCACCAACCACGCACATGGTAAGCCAGCTGCGCCGCAACAACAACGCCGGTCAGTACGGCACCTACGGCACATGGACTTTCGACTACTCCTTTGAAGACTTCACCGTCTCGACCATTCCTACGGCATGGGATGTATCGCAGTTCCGGAACCCCGGAACACTGCTGAGCACCTACAATAGTGCCGCCCGCCTCGGTGCCGACGAAGAAGGCCGTCTGTATATGGTGGTGAATAACCTGTTTGCCGATGATGAAAACAACCGCGTAGCCGCTGTTTCGACGTCGGACGACCAAGGAACCACGTGGTCGAACTTCGACCGTCTGCCAACCAGCGCACTAAATGCGTATGCCACAGCTCAAGGCTGGGAGAACATCTTCGTCTACCGCGCCTATGACCAGGAGGCCCTGGCCGTAACCGGTATCGGTAAGTTCTCCTACTTCCTGCGCGTTGCTTCCAGCGATGCCGAGGGTAACCTCGCAGCACTAGACATCGTCGAGATTGGCTATGATAACGGTGCATGGAGCGTGGGCAAGGTTGCGTCGCTGAACGGCATTCCGCTCGAGTTCAGCCGTCAGGACTCGCTGTCGCAGATTGCTGGTGGCCAGTACGGCTGGGTACCCAGCTATGCCGTAGCATCGCAAGGTCATGAGATCGATGTGGCCGTTGCTGCCGACGGTGGTGGTCTGATTGTCAAGTGGATTGATGAGAACCCGGATCTGGGCTACCAGCAACTGGGCAAGACACAGTCGGCCTACTTCTTCAGCCAGCAGAATGGTCAGTGGGTAGAGTCCCAGTTCGACTCGCTCCTCACCACGGACGTGTACTATGCTGTGAAGCCAGCTGGTGGATCGTGGCAAACGCCCGTGAACATCACACGCGACATCGCCTACGATAAAGGTACCCGCATTCCAGCCATCGTGCCAAGTCTGGAGCGCATTCCGTTCATGTCGCTGAAGACGATTACGAAGGCGCAGTACAATCCATCGTATCCATTCCTGCCTGCCATCCAGCAGATCCCTGATCTGATTCTTGATGCCAGCGTGCACTATGCCACGCCGAACCAAGTGCAGTACACGTCGTTCAACGCCTTGAATCCAAGCTCGGTGAACGAAGAAGGCGTTGCCTATCCATTCGCGCTGAACACCATCGCGCCGAACCCGGCTGCGGTTTCGGCTGAGGTGACGTTCACGATGGATGTTGCTGGCATGGTAGCAGTTGATGTGTTCTCGACCACCGGTGTGAAGGTTGCTACCGTCTACAACGGCGAGCTGCAGTCCGGCATTCACGGTGTAACGGTGAATACCAACACCCTTGCTTCGGGTACGTACTACGTAGCACTGTCGGTGAACGGTCAGCGACTGGTTCAGCCCCTTACGGTGGTTCGCTAGTTCGGATTAGACAGTCTGGATTAGAGCGTCCGAATCGTCATCATATCGCGTATTTTCAGGGCAGTCCACACGGGCTGCCCTTTCTTTGTTGTCACCGCACTTTTTTTTCACTGCCCGTCGGAACATCCATGCGTCTTCTTCTAGCCCTGGTCGTGTTCACCGCCTCCGTCTCTGCACAGTCCTGGCAACTGATCCTACCGAAGCAAGCCTTCACGATGCAGGTCAATCCCCAAGATCCTCAGAAATTGATCGTGGGAAACTGGGCCAATCAAATGCTGCGCTCCGACGACGGAGGGCTGACGTGGGAAACCAAGGAGTTGGGATCGACCTCGGTGGTGTCGTACGTGACGTCGCTCCACTGGAGTAGTGCTGATACCAACGTGATCGTTGGTGCGGGCTTCGTGTTTGCCGGTATCAAACGCAGTACGGACGGAGGCACGACGTGGGAGCAAGTGCTGCTCGACACCAACCAGAACCGGATGTGGTACATCTCCGATGCCGTGATCGAGGATCCCTCAAATCCGTCAACACTGTACGCTGCTCGTGGTACCACCTACAACACCATCTATCGCAGCTCGGATGTTGGGGCCACGTGGGACTCCATCAGTGTGATCGACCCTACGCTTACGGGCCGGTTGTGCACCATCACCGCCCGACCCGACTCAACCAACATCCTCTACGTAGGCGCCCAGGGTGGGCTGATGTTTCGCTCCGATGATGCCGGCCTGAATTGGCGGCAGGTCCCTGTATTGGACACGGCCCTGAAGATTGCTCCTGATGCCGAGATTCCGAAGATCGTGTTTTCCCGCCGCGACCCCATGACGGGCTATGCCGTGGTAGCCATTGGCTCTATCCTTTACAGGCCCAACAGTGGCGGCGTGCTCAAGACCACCGATGGCGGTGCATCGTGGTACCGCACCGGCTTTTCTGATACCAGCTTCTGGGCCGTCGACAGCCGACCGACTCGTGACGGTCTCCACGATGATGTGTTTGCAGGGGGCTTCCGTCTTGCATTGATTCCCACGGATCTGAAGGGCGACAGTCTCGTATTCCGCTCCACCGATGGCGGTGAGAGCTGGACACAGTTCACCGCGATCGACTGGCAGCCCAATGAGATCGGTCAAACACTGGCCAACGTCTGGATGATGCGTTGGGATCCAGTCGGCGAGAAGATGTACATGGCCACACAGTTAGGGCTCTATGTTCTGGACGAGTCCACCACGGTCCAGGATGTCCTGCATCCATCCAGCCTGCGTGTAGAGCAGACGGGAACGTCTGTGTTGATTGTTGATAGCACACCCTCACCGAACGTCCGTTGGGCGATCTACGGCATGGATGGGCAGCGGTGGATGGAGGGCGATGCTTCCGCCACGGGTCAGGCCTCCATTGCCACGAGCCCCCTACCCAACGGTCGATACGTGATCACCTGGGAAACCGAAAGATCCGTGCGTACCGTCACACTTTCGGTGGTGCGATAGGGTTTAGAGCTGTTCGGCGACGACGGTGTTGGTGAGTGAGCCCAGTCGGTCGATGGAACATGTGACCGTATCGCCCACCTTCAGCCACCATGCGGGCTCGTACACCTTGCTACCGTTGAGCTCTAGGAAGCAACCCGTACCGACAGTGCCCGATCCAATCACGTCGCCCGGGTAGAGTGTGACGCCGTAGCTGGCCCGCTCAATGATCTGGGCGAAGGTCCACGACATGTCCTTCATGTTGCCGCGGGACACCTCGGTACCATTCACGTGACACGTCATCTCGAGGTCGTACAGGTCGCCGTGGGGCGTTGAAATCTTGCGATCCTCGAGTTCGTCCTTCGTCACCAGCCAAGGACCGATCGCGGTTGCGAAGTCCTTGCCCTTCGCCGGACCAAGGTTGAGTTTCATCTCGTGCATCTGCAGGGCACGCGCACTCCAGTCGTTCATCACGGTATAGCCGGCAATGTAGGAGTCGGCTTCGGACGCCTTGATGTTCCTCCCCTCCTTGCCTATCACAATGGCACCCTCGAGCTCAAAGTCCAGCTGGTTCAGGTGCATAGGCAACACGGGAATCGGGCCCGGTCCATACACGGCGTTGTGGTTGGTAAAGTAGAAGATGGGAATCTCATCGAATTCGGGAATCATCTCAACACCACGGTTGCGGCGGGCTGCCTCCACGTGCTGACGGAAGGCATATCCATCACGCATCGACGTCGGTCGAGGCACGGGCGCGGCCAGAATGTCCTCGGAGAGAGCTACTGAAGCTGCACTGCTGGATCCGCCGGATCCGCCATGTAGTCCATCACGCAGGCGCTGCATCATCATCTCACCGCCACGCAGGAAGTCCAGCATGCTGGATGGCATGTCTGGCGCAATCTCCTGCACGTCTACGATGCCGTCGTTGACAACTACGCCAAGGCGCAGTTCAAGGCTCAGTTCTTGAGGTGACGTATGGGGCCGACGGTAGGTGACAAGTTTCATGGTGATGTAGGTATGTGGTGAGAAGATCTACAAATATGCAGGATGTGAGTTACGCCCATCGTACCAAACGCTACGGCAAGTCCCAGTTGAAACATGGAAGCGAGATACCATCCGGCCCCGATCGAGTATCCCACGCATACTGCAAGGTACAGTGCCAGGAGCATCTCCACGGTAGCATCACTCCTACGCGCGGCACTACCACCAGGATCGGTGCTGCCTTTTGGTGTTCGTTCGAATTCCGATGGCCTGCCCAACATGGCTTCCAAGACGGCGCGTGTATTCCGCACAGCGAGCCCCATGGTGCCCAGTAGCGCAACAGGAAGCCCCCTACCAAGCGGTTTCCAAGCGCCTTGAACTCTGCGGTGCACCAGAGCCGTGATCACCGGCACGATGGAGGGAATCCACAACCACTGTGGCAGCTCGTCAAGACCCAGCAGCGGCAACTGCAGCACTGCTATCACGATCACCGACGGAAACACGAGGCCGCTGGACAGGTGCATCACGGCCTCGATCCGACACGTCCAGGGAAGCGAGCTCTGCAGGATCGTGGGCAGAAGTTTCAGAGCCGTCTGCGCCGTGCCCTTTGTCCAGCGTACCTGCTGGGTACTCAATGCCGGCAGCGTACTCGGCAGATCTGCCGGCACCACGACGTGATCACAGTATACAGCCTTCCACCCCTTCATCTGGGCACGGTAGGCCAGATCGACATCTTCGGTCAGCGTATCGCTCTGCCAGCCACCGGCGTCTGAGATGGCTGCTCGGCGCCAGATACCGGCCGTGCCATTGAAGGGCAGCATGAGGTCCATCTGTGATCGATAGCGCTGATCAGCCTTGAAGTGGGCATCCAACACGATGGCCTGCGCGCGCGTCAGGATCGTCGCCGTAGCGTTACGATGCGTCCACCGCGCTTGAACAAAGGCCACACGCTCATCCTGAAATGCCCCGACGGTACGGTGCAGGAAGTCGGCGTCGGGTGTGAAGTCGGCATCGAAGATGGCAATGAGCTCACCGGTAGATGTCGATAGACCATGTGCAAGCGCCCCGGCCTTGTACCCAGCGCGTGACGACCGCCGTATGTGGGACACCGGCATGCTGAACTGGTGCTTCTGGAGCAGATCGGCGATGATAGCGGAAGTGACATCTGTAGAGTCATCTAGGATCTGGACCTGCATCAGATCTGCCGGGTAGTCGAGTGAGGCGATGCCGTGGAGCAATCGCTCGACCACGGCCGGCTCGTTGTACACGGGCAACTGAATCGTGACGCGTGGCAGGATGCTAGGGGGCTCCGGGCAGACTGCGTAACGACTCTGCGAGAGCCATAGCACCCTGCCGGCATAGATACCATGGAGGACGAGAACGCAGAGGGCCAGCGTGTACGGGACAAGGACGACTTCTGCCACCGAGATTACCAGTCTGAGACAACAGCCAGAAGAATGTCATCAACCACGCGGTCGATGGCTGCACGAGCCGCCCTCTGCCGATCTTCAGTAGCATTGGCTACATCGTAGACGTCGAAGTTCTCGAAGGTGCGCTTCCACACTTGCCTGCTCTTGACGGCATCGACGTACTCTACCTGAAACGCCACTACAATGCGGCGCTGGTTTTCCAGATCGGACTGTTGTACGTTGATCATCTGATCCTGAATCTTCACGAGCACCGGTGTCAAGCGCGCATCGCCATCGTTGTCCACCAGCTGCAGGGAGTTGTCGCTGCGGAATCGCTGTAGGAGCGTCTCGGTGGCATACTCGCGCAGCGACGCGTCGCCAAACCCACTGTTATCCACGATCGTGGCAATGGAGATGGTTTTCAGATGATCCGGGACCGATCCCCCACGAAAAGAGTAGCAGCCCGTCAGCAATCCGATCATAAACACTGCGCCAATCCGTGCTCCGACAGTCATAGCGCTACTCCTGCCTGCACAAACGGATTGCTCTGCATTTCATCACCAATCACCGTGAAGAGTCCGTGACCGGGATTGGCCACGTAATCGGGAGGAAGCGTGTAGAGCTGTGTGCGGATCGAATGGGCAAGCTGATCGAAATCACCACCGGGAAGGTCGGTTCTGCCTATCGAGCCGTTGAACAGTGTATCGCCGACGTACACCTGGCATACGTCGTGATCTACGAAGCACACACTTCCCTCGGAGTGCCCTGGAGTGTGACGCACCTCGAGTGCGATACCGGCAACCTGGATAGTAGATCCATCCTGGAGCAGCTCGTCGGGAGTTACCGGGTCAATCGTAAATGGCAATGGCCAAATGGTATGCGCCATGGGATCCGTGAGGCGGTAAACGTCCAAAGGGTGCACCCATACCTTCGCTCCGGTTAACCGCACCAGGGCGGCGCAATCAGCCGTATGATCCCAGTGCGTGTGCGTGAGCAGGATATCCGTGATCCGCACGTTGTAGGTCTGAGCAGCCTCCAGCATCAGCTCCACCGACTGGTGGGGGCAGTCAATCACTACCGCCGTACCTGCCGTGGCGTTGGCAATCATGTAGCCATTCGTGGCCACGGGACCGGTTTCGAAGACTTCGGTGTACGTCATCATGCAAAAGTACCTCCTGCGTGCCGACTGTTTTCTATTTTCGTAACACGCTGAAACGTGATCTGTAGTACGATTCAAGGCTTGTGTGCCCATGAATTCGATGAGTTCGGAATTAGGTACCTACGTGCCGCTGATGGTGATGATCCTCGTGGGCATCATCTTCGGAGCGAGCAACATTCTCCTGACAGAGTGGCTGGGACCTCGTCGCACCACCAAGGAGAAGAAGTCCACGTACGAATCGGGCATGGAGCCCGTCAAGACAGCACGGGAACGTTTTACCGTGAAGTTCTATTTGGTGGCAATGATGTTCATCCTGTTCGACATTGAAGTCATCTTCATGTATCCGTGGGCAGTGCAGTTTCGCGAGCTCGGGATGTATGGATTCGTGGCCATGATGTTGTTCATGATCTTGTTGTTCAGCGGTTACCTCTATGTCGTGAAGAAAGGTGCACTGAAATGGGACTAAACGAGCAGTTGGAGCGCGATGGATTCGTGCTGACCAGCGTAGAATCGCTTATCACGTGGGCACAGCGCAACTCCCTGTGGCCAATGCCGATGGGCATTAGCTGTTGTGCCATCGAGATGATGGCCTTTGGCGGACCACGCTCGGACGCTGCGCGCTTTGGCAGTGAGCGATTTTCGTTCTCCCCGCGCCAGGCCGACTTGATGATCGTTGCCGGTACGGTAACGTACAAGATGTCGTGGGTGGTGAAGAAGATCTGGGATCAGATGCCCGATCCGAAGTGGTGTATCGCCATGGGCGTATGTACCTCCACCGGTGGGATGTTCCGGTCGTATCCGGTCGTACAGGGTATCGATCAGTTCCTGCCCGTGGATGCCTATGTGTCTGGTTGCCCTCCACGCCCTGAGGCGCTGATGAAGGCCCTGATGCAGATCCAGGAGCAGGTCAAAGAGTACAAGCCTACGCTACTGAACGCCGGCAAAGAGACGGCTCCGCAACACCGCGCCCAGGCCCTGTGATTATCGCCGGTGTGATGACGGGCACGTCGATGGATGGCATCGACGTTGCGCTCTGCAGTATCGAACCAGCCTCCGAGGGCGATCGTCAAACGATCGCCCTTCTTGCATCTGTCACAGCCCCCTACCCTGCGGAGCTGCGCTGGCTGATTGATCGCGCGCTTCAGGGGCAGGCAAGTATGGAGGAGCTCAGCGACCTTCCCTATTTCTTGGCTCGCGCCTATGCCGACGTGCTCATGGAGATGCCTAATTGGAACCACGTGCAGGCCGTTGGAGTGCACGGCCAGACGCTCTGGCATCATCCACCAGTGTCTACGTGGCAGGCCGTGTCGGGTACGGCACTGGCGGAGTACCTCGGCGTGCCGGTGGTGTATGATTTCCGCGCCAGCGACGTAGCCCACGGTGGCCAGGGAGCTCCGCTCGTGCCGCGGTTTGACCACACCTTCCTGGGCAGTCCGGAGGAGCACCGCGCCGCCCTGAACATTGGTGGCATGGCCAACCTTACGCTGCTACCGGCAGATACATCCATCAATCAGGTCCGAGCATTCGATACCGGGCCGGGGAACGTGCTCATCAACGCCCTGTGCGAAAAGACCTTTGGAAAGCGCTATGATGCAGGGGGCTCGATTGCGCGCTCAGGTACGATCATCGATCAGGCCTTCAGCGAGCTCCGGACCCATCCGTTTTTCTTCGACGATCCTCCCAAGAGTACGGGACGCGAGGTGTTTGGTCCAGCCATGGCCGAGGCCCTGTATCGGCGCTACGCCCATCCGTCCGTACCGAGTGAAGATCTCGTGACCACCCTTACGGAACTCACGGCATGGTCCGTTGGCGACCACCTGCGCCGCTACCAACCAGACTGCCAGCGCGTGCTGGTTGCCGGTGGAGGCGTGCATAACACGTACCTGATGGAACGCTTGGCCGTCCATTGTGGTTCTGCCGTCGTAGAGTCGACGACCTCCGTTGGCATCGATCCCGATGCGAAGGAGGCCATGTGCTTTGCCTGGCTAGCATGGCGCACACTCCATCGCCTGCCAGGAAACGTCCCCTCCGTCACAGGAGCTCGGCGAGAGGTGATCTTAGGAAGTGTGGCTGGACAGCCCGTAGTTTTGTAGCTCATCACATCAACACGGAAGTTTTCATGAGTGGCTTTAGCGTAGAGTTCTCCGAAATGCACGACATGATCCGCACTACTGCCCGCGACTTTGCCGCCAACGATGTGGCGCCGTCGTCGGTGGAGCGCGACAAAAACGGCACCTTCCCTACCGACATCGTCAAGAAGATGGGGGAACTGGGCTTCATGGGTATGATGGTCGACCCGCAATGGGGCGGCTCAGGACTCGACGCCATGAGCTATGTGCTGGCCATGGAAGAGATCTCTGCCGTGGATGCGTCAGTAGGCGTGATCATGTCGGTCAACAACTCCCTCGTGTGCTGGGGACTAGAATCCTATGGCAGCGATGATCAGAAAGAGCGCTTCCTCAAGCCCCTTGCCCAAGGCCTCATTCACGGTGCCTTCTGCTTGTCGGAGCCAGAGGCGGGATCGGATGCTACGCGCCAGCATACCACGGCTGAGAAGACCGATGGTGGCTGGATCCTGAATGGTACCAAGAACTGGATTACCAACGGTACTACAGCCAGCACCTATCTGGTGATGGCGCAAACCGACCGGGAGCTGAAGCACAAGGGTATCACCTGCTTCATTATCGACCGCAACACGCCCGGCTTCGAACCTGGACTAAAGGAAGACAAACTGGGCATCCGCAGTAGCGACACCTGCTCCATCGGTCTGACCAACGTGTTCGTCCCGGACGATCAAGTCCTGGGTGGTGTCGGCGCAGGGTTCAAGATTGCCATGGAGAGCCTCAACGGTGGTCGCATCGGTATTGCTGCCCAAGCTCTCGGTATTGCCAAGGGTGCCTTCGAAGCCGCCCTTCGCTATTCCACCGAGCGCCAGGCATTTGGCAAGCCCATCAGCAATCTTCAGGCCATCCAGATGAAGCTGGCCGACATGGCCACTCGCCTAGAGGCCGCCCGCATGCTGGTGTACCGCGCTGCGTGGATGAAGGATCAGCACATGAACTACATCAAGGCAGCTGCCCAAGCAAAACTTGCTGCCTCCCAGGCTGCCGTCCACATTGCTCTCGAAGCCATTCAGGTCCACGGCGGCTACGGCTACGTGCGAGAGTACCTCGTGGAGCGCTACCTCCGCGATGCCAAGATCACCGAGATCTACGAAGGCACCAGCGAAATCCAGCACATCGTCATCGCCCGCGAACTCCTCAAGGAGATCGGCGCGTAACGTTAGCGGCTGTGGCTATGGCAGCCGAGCGCCGATTTTGATTTCCCACAGACGGGACTGTCGGGTGATGTTGCCCGAATTGTTTACCGTGTGGGAGAAGTCTGCGCGGAGGTACCGCAGGGCCTCTTCATCGCCGAGGACACTGAGTGGGATGGTAATGGTAAAGGTGCTGTTTCCCGACAGGTCGGCGATCTGGCCGGAGACGCGATAACTGACGTCGCCGAAGAGCTGACCGCTGAGGGTAAGACGCGACTGGGCGAAGTCTGCACCGATGTCCAGTTGGGCATTCTGCACAAATACGCCAAGGTCGCTGATAACATCCGAAAGAGCCGAGGTTGCCACGGCACTCAGTGAGGTACTGACCTGCCCTACGAGATCTCCCTGTCCCTCGGAGAAGAGCTCGTCCTGCGTTCGACCCACGAGGATCAACATCAGTGCATCGCCGGCAACCTTGGCACTATCGCCCACCACCTCACGACCATTACGCCACACACGGTAGGCAATCTTTGGCTTGTTCTTTGTGCCGGTGATGCCAAGCTCTACCTTGTACTCCTCCGTGCGCTCGTTCACGATCCTGCGATCCTCGTACGTTGCGGTGAGTTTGAGCGTTGGATTCGTAAGGCCCCCTGCCGAGAAGTTCAATTCGCCACTGGTCTTGAATGGTTTGTAGAACTTGTAGGTAGATGCCCCCTCTTTCACTCGCACAGAGCCACGCAGATTGGTCGAGTTGTTGCCGAAGCTGCCAACAAACGTGAGCGGTACGTTACGGTCCACTTGCTCGAGATCGGCCACGAGAATCTCTAATGGACCGAAGTTCATCGTCAGCAGTGTGCGCCCTTCGAGAAACACATTCAGGTCGAACTGCAACGCATCGACAAAGTCATTCGACTGCTCCTCGAGAATGGCACGCACAGCTTCTGTGGCTACGGTGGATAGTGTCTCCTGCGTTGGAGAGAGCGGCAGTGTGTCTACGGTTGGAAGGTCGCCCTGGGTATCAGCTGCCACATCGAGAATACTACGCTGAGACGCTTGGGAGGGGGCTTCCCGCGAGTAGGAGAACAGCGTACGCCGCGCCTTGGTTGACGATCGTTCTTGGGGAAAGATCACGTCGGCATATCGCACGATCATATCCCCCGTTAATCGCGGAGCGGTGAGTTTCCCAAACAGGCGGATCGGCTTGTCGCCCGTACGCACGACAAAGTCGCCAAAAAGCTGCGGGCTGCGTGCCTGGGAGGCCTTGCTCATCACCTTGACACCAGTTCTGGTTGTAGCGTGAACGACGAAGTCGATACTATCGGCACTCAATCCATCAAACACCACCACACCACGCGCCAGTGCCGAGCCCCCTCGCAGATCGCGATCAAGGTTGTGCACCAACACAGAGTCGATGTGCAGGGTGTTATTGTCGAGATGAATTCTGCCCTGGGCTTGGTAGACGATGTTGGTCGCCGAAGCCAGGAACATGCCATTCGAAAACCAACCGTCACCCTTCAGCTGAATCTTCTCCGGGGTTCCGGATACGGTAATGGCCGCGTCTGCTACTCCCCGAACACTCTCTACTGCTGGCAGAAAGGGTTCCACGGCCGCAAGCGACAGGCTACGTGCCCGCAAGCCGAGGGAAATGGGCGCTGTAGTGTCCCAACGCGTTGACACATCCGTAAAACGAAGATCCAACGGCAGAGCGCCCACCGTGATATCCAGAGCATGCTCCTGCTGCTTAGACGTAGGGTCTACAACAGAAGCCTGTCCGGTAATCGTGCCGTAGCGGTGCTGGAGCGCAGCGCTCAAAGTGCCAATGGGAGCACGATTGTAAGTGATCTTCTCCGCCGACAGGTCTAACGTAATCTCTGGTTGTTCCCACGGACCGTCTACCACCACGTTAGCCGATGAGAGCTGCCCGTCAAGCAGCCGTACAGGATCGTCCGACGACAAGCTCAGGAATAGCGGGATCTCGTTTAACGGAAACGACTGCACAGACAGCCGCACGCTGTCGAGTGATCGTGACGAGGCCGTGCCAGACACCGTAACCACTTCGCGTGCTGTACGTGCAAACGTCATGGATTTCACAACGCCAGTACCTCGTTGCATGGTGATGACGGCCGGCTGCTGCAAGAGCCACGTTAGTCCGCGAGCCGGCTTCAGGGAGTACGAGGCCGAGTCGATGGACAGCACCGTTCCGGTAGCTGTCGTGCGCAGCTGTCCGTGTACAGAGGCGGCCATGTCGTTTATGCCGGAGGCCGCATGTACGGATGCCTCGCCCTCCAGCTCGGAGATGTTGATGCGTGGCGACCTCAGCGTGAGATCATTGATGCGCAGGACCGAATCACAAGAGCCCTCCAACTGGAGCAACGCGACGTGGGCATCATGTTGTAGATCTACGATCTCCAAGCGTGCTCGTGCTGATGTGGGATCGGCATAGATGGTGGTACCGGGAGCTTCGATCTGTAATCCGTCCACATAGAACTGTGGCACATCAATCAGGACTTCCGTCGGTGTGGACCGCACGCGCATGGAGAATCGCGCCGTCCCCGATACGCTCTCCTCAGCCAGCATCAGATTGATAGGACTCGTCTCGTAGAGATCCACGTCGATGCTGGCATCCATCGCCTCGATGCCGATCACCAGCGAATCCTCCACGCTAACATCTGCCTGGAAATCCGCCAGCCGTTGATCAATCACTTCCTGTACCGCACCAACGGCACCGGACAGCGCCCGCACGAGCGACGATGGCACAAAGTCTCCATCGATGGAGACGGAGCCAAAATCCGAGCGCACCCGTACCGACCGACCGCGAACGGTGCTGGTTGAGAGCAGGTCGATGTTAAACGGGAGCAGAGCGCGATCGCGCAGCACCAGCATCGACACACGGCCATCCAGACTCCCATAGAGGTCATCCAGAGCGGCACCTCGGCCGTTGAGGGTGAACCGTGCTGACAGCACGTTGGGCAGCGACGGCATCTCGAGCAACTCTGCGACGTTGAGATCCTGGGTACGAATCGTTGCCATGTACCGTGGAAGCTCTGGATCGGCAACGTCCAGTTCCCCTGTCATGACAATGCGTTGCTCCGGAATCAGGTCTGGCACCGAATACAGCAGCACGGTAGGGTCAGTCTCGCCGACCAGCTCAGCAAACGGAGCCACGTTGGCATCGATCGTGTCAATTGTCAGGACGCCGGCACCATTGCCACGGACGACGGCCAGGAGGTCCGTTACCGGTTTACCAGCAATGGTCGAATGATGCAGCACAATGCGAGTGGTACCCTCCAAGTCCTGCAGCGTGGTACCACGTCCCTTCATCTGCACGCGCCCGTTGATCGCAGACGAAACGGCAGAATCACCGAACACCGAGAGATCACCCGCGCGGACCTCTGCATCCAAGTCGTAGCCAAGTATAGGCCGATCCAGCTGGAGGGTAAGCTGACCAACAACCTCACCTGGACGATCTTTTCCCCGAACATCAATCTTCAGAGCATGGTCCGGTTCTCCGGTGAGGCGCGCATAGTCCACCACTGTGCGGTCGAGGAAGGGCAGGTCTGGCAGTGGAACAAAGCTCAGACGCTTGCGGACATCAGCATACCGTGCCGACGACTTGTGGACGCGAACATCGAGATGTAGGGGGCTTCCGTCAATGAGGTGATCAACGATCACCGTGCCATTCACCCGACCATCTCCCGCTTGCAGCCGCAGGTCAGAAACGGTCACGCGATTACCGTTGAAGCTGGCGCTTGCTTCCAACGCATAGGAGCCGTCGACGTCGATGTCCGGCAGGAAGTAGTGGACCTCCGGACCGGAGACAGCAGCAGCCTGTATCCGGGCTTGAATTCCCTCCCCTGTTCCGTCTAACTGCATCGTGGCCATCGTGGCCTCCGCACGCACATCGCTACCATCGGTTCGCAGATGCATACCCGTGAGTGCAAGTCCCTGTGGACCGGCACGGAGCACGGCTGTGAGGTCGCGCAGGCGCAACGGCCCCCCTACTTGCTCACACTGCAGTTGATTGATCACCACCAGATGATCTGTCCGCGCAGGATCCTTGGCAAAGCCCAATCGGACAAAGGCGTCGAGATGGAGGTTGGTTAGTTCCAGATGGGATGGTGAGAATGCCGAGGTATCTGGTTGTGGCATGGTACGATCGTTCACCGACACCCGAGCCCCTTCCAATCGCAGCGAACGCACGAGAACCGCCAGATCTGGAGAAGCCGATGTGGACGTGTCACTGGACGGCCGCACAATCCTCTCGAAGTTCCAAACGCCGGATGGATCTCGATCGATCGTGATCACCGGACGTTGGATCGACAGCTCGGACACGGAGACTCCTCCATGCAGCAATGCCGCTAGGTTGTACGAGAGCGTAAGTTGTTCGGCGGTGACAACCGAGGTTCCATTGGCGCGCAACTCGACACCACGCAGAACCATGCCGTGCAACAGGTCGAGGTGAACCGACTGAATCGACAGGTCGGCAAGCAGGGCCTCGTTGGCGGCGTTCACAAGCATTGCCGTAAACCAACGACGAGCGGCCCCGGTGTGAGCTACCGCCACCACCAGGGCCGCCAGAAGAAGAAGTCCCCCTACACCGCGATAGCACCAGATCAGAAGTCCGCTCCAGAATGCAGTAGCCCCGCCACGCTTCGGAGGCGCGGGCTGCTGCTCTGGTACGATCTCACTCACCCTGGGCCTTGGAGTAGCGTGGTTCGCTGTTGCAGGTATTCAGAAGTTCTACGTGGCACCACCGAATGCCCTTCTCCTCCAGAGCGTGCAGCACGGAGAGCACGTCGGCCGTGGTCACCGGTCCCGTGGACGAGGTGTAGCGGCAGCGATGATGGTCCACGATCATGATATCGGGCTGCGGACCCGGATACACCTTGGTTCCGCGGTTAGACATCATCGTGAGTTGGAGCGACCCAACCGTTGGAGGAACCGGTGGCAAACCACCTGGCCACTCAACGAAGACGTCGGCACCTACCAGCGTCCAGTCCTCCTTGGTGTCGGCCGGCACAGGATGCGTCACGCGCACCGGCTGATCAGACACCGTCTCTTCGTGACGAACCGGATGCATGTTGGCGATGATGGCATCGGTAAACTCCGTGGTAGACAGCGAGCCGCCCAGATCGCGCGTGCGCTGACCGTCAGCAAGCGTCTTCATCAGCGCATCACTGACAACGTCGGCATAGTTGTACAGACCCATGTACTGAAGCATCTGTACAGCCGACAGCAACAGTGCTGTAGGATTAGCCAGGTTCTTGCCAGCAATGTCTGGAGCTGAACCGTGTACCGCTTCAAATACAGCTACGTCGCGTCCGATGTTGCCACCGGGTGCCACGCCCAAGCCCCCTACTAGTCCAGCGCACAAATCGCTCACGATATCGCCGAACAGGTTTGGCAGTACCAACATGTCGAATTGCTCTGGCTTGGATACGAGCTGCATGCAACAGTTGTCCACGATCACGTCGTCGGCCTCGATGTCCGTGTACTCCGCAGCTACTTGACGGAAGCACTCCAGGAACAAGCCATCGGTAATCTTCATGATGTTGGCTTTGTGCACAGCCGTCACGCGCTTGCGTCCTAGCTTGCGCGCCGTTTCAAACGCATAGCGAGCAATGGCCAGCGAGCCTTGACGCGTGATGAGCTTCAAGCACTGAGCAACGTTCGGCGTCTGGAAGTGCTCGATACCGCCGTACGTGTCCTCGATATTTTCACGAATCACGAGAAGGTCGATGTTCTCGTAGCGGGAGGGGGCTCCCGGTATCGTGCGCGCCGGACGAACGTTCGCATACAGCTCAAGCGTTTTCCGGATCGTAACGTTCACGGACTTGTGTCCTCCGCCAACGGGTGTGGTGGTCGGCCCTTTGATGGCCACTCCGTTACGCTTGATACTCTCGAGCGTTTCCGGTGGCACACCGTTGCCGAACTTTTCGATGGCCTCTAGGCCAGCAATGGCCTCCTCGAACTCCACGGGAACGTTCGCTGCGTTGAAGATGCGGATCAATGCATCTGCAATCTCGGGGCCGATGCCGTCGCCTTTGATCAGGGTGACTGTGTGTTTCATGGTGTCAGATGTGGTAGGAATGATGGTGTGACGTAGCGGAGTTGCTTACACAAGTTCAATGATGATGGCACTGGCTTCGCCACCACCGATGCAGAGTGTCGCCAGGCCCGTCTTCTTGCCATGAGCGCGCAGGGCGTGTACCAGCGTGGTGAGCACACGTGCTCCTGACGCACCAATGGGGTGTCCCAGTGCAACAGCTCCACCGTGAACGTTGACCTTGCTGTGCGGAATGTCCAGCGCCTGCTGTGCCGCGAGAGTCACGACGGCAAATGCCTCGTTGATTTCAAACAGGTCGATGTCAGCCACGCTCATGCCCGCCTTAGCCGTCACCTTGCGGATCGCTTCGATGGGAGCCGAGGTGAACTCCATCGGAGCGTGAGCATACGAGGCTTGTGCAACAATGCGTGCCATTGGCTTCAGGTTGTGGGTGGTTAGGGCTGCTTCCGATGCAATCACCAAGGCCGCTGCACCATCGTTGATGGTGGAGGCATTGGCAGCCGTAACCGTACCGTCCTTCGTGAACACGGGTTTGAGCGAGGCGATCTTGTCAAACTGAACTCGACCAGGTTCTTCGTCCGTGTCAACAATCGTATCGCCCTTGCGTCCGGCGATGGTCACTGGAGCAAGTTCCGCTGCGAACCGACCCTCGGCAATGGCGGCTTGGGCTCGCTTGTAGGACTCAATGGTGAAGGCATCCTGCTCTTCCCGGCTGATATTGCACGTAGTGGCGCAGAGATCTGCGGCATTACCCATGGGGACCTGGTTGTACACCTCCCATAGACCATCCCATTGCATGAGATCAACCATGCGAGCATCACCGAACTTCACCCCCTTGCGAGAGTCGAGCATGGCATGCGGAGCGTTGGTCATTGACTCCTGACCTCCAGCTACCACAACGTGGGCATCGCCGCAGCGGATGGCCTGGTCGGCCAGCATCACAGACTTCAATCCGGAGCCACAGACCTTGTTAATCGTCATACAGGCAGTGTGCTTGGACAGCCCAGCAAAGATGGCAGCTTGACGCGCCGGAGCCTGTCCAACACCCCCGGTCAACACGTTTCCCATGATCACTTCATCAACGTGATTCGGATCAAGATTGGCGCGCTCCACGGCGGCCTTGATCGCCACGGCACCGAGTTGCGGAGCCGACAGCGAGCTCAGTGATCCCAGTAGTGCCCCAATGGGCGTGCGAACTGCAGAGATGATGTACGATGACATGATAGACTTTCTAGGATGAAGGGGTTCCTGGTTGTACCTGAGTACCAGTGGCAAAAATACCATGTGGAAAGTTGTGAGCCATTCATGTATGGCGACTTTACCCCGAATCTCTATTTTTGCAGGTCGTTTTGTTACCGTGATCTCCAAAGTCATCTCCCAAGTCATCTCATTTAACGAGCTAGCATGAACAAGGGCCGTATCGTTCAGGTCATCGGACCGGTGGTCGACGTTGAATTCACCGCAGGTGAAATCCCACCCGTTCTCAACGCACTGCACATCCCCCGAACGTCTTCGGACACGGGCAAGCAGGAACTCCTTGTCTGCGAAGTGCAGCAGCACCTCGGTGAGGATCGCGTTCGCTCGATCGCCATCGACTCCACCGATGGTCTGGTGCGCGGCATGGAGGTATTCGATACCGGTGCGCCGATCTCGGTTCCGGTTGGACCGTCCGTTCTGGGGCGACTGATTAACGTGACCGGCGAAGGCATCGATGGTCGCGATCCGATCAAGTCGGAAAAGAAGTGGTCGATCCACCGTCCAGCTCCTTCGTTTGCGAGCTTGTCGACGCAGTCGGAAATGTTCGAGACGGGCATCAAGGTGATCGACCTGATCGAGCCCTTCACTAAGGGTGGTAAGACCGGCCTTTTCGGTGGTGCCGGTGTGGGTAAGACGGTGATCATTCAGGAGCTCATCCACAACATCGCCAAGCAGCACGGTGGCTACTCGGTGTTTGCCGGTGTAGGCGAGCGTACGCGTGAAGGTAACGACCTCTACCTCGAAATGACGGAATCGGGCGTTATCGACAAAACCGCTCTCGTCTTTGGCCAGATGAACGAACCACCAGGAGCTCGCGCCCGTGTGGCTCTGACAGCACTGACCATGGCGGAATACTTCCGCGATGAAGAAGGTCGCGACGTACTGCTCTTCGTAGACAACATCTTCCGCTTTACCCAGGCAGGCTCCGAGGTTTCGGCTCTGTTGGGCCGGATGCCCTCGGCCGTAGGGTACCAGCCAACGTTGGCCACGGAAATGGGCGTGCTCCAGGAGCGGATCGCGTCGACAGACAAGGGATCGATCACGTCGGTACAGGCCGTCTACGTGCCCGCCGACGACTTGACCGACCCAGCTCCTGCTAACACGTTTACGCACTTGGACGCCACCACGGTACTGTCGCGCCAGATTGCCGAGCTTGGTATCTACCCAGCCGTGGATCCGCTGGATTCAACGTCGCGCATTCTCGATCCGTTGGTGATTGGCAACGACCACTACAACACGGCCATGCGGGTGAAGCAGATTCTGCAGTCGTACAAGGACCTCCAGGATATCATTTCGATTCTTGGCATGGACGAACTCTCCGACGAAGACAAGCAGACCGTGTATCGTGCTCGGAAGATTCAGCGATTCTTCTCGCAGCCCTTCCACGTTGCCGAACAGTTTACCGGCTTCCCAGGCAGGTACGTCAAGGTTGAGGACACCATTGCCGGGTTCAAGGCTATCCTCAACGGCGACGTGGACCACGTTCCCGAGGGAATGTTCTCGTACAAGGGAACACTCGATGAAGTTCTTGAAGCGTATCAGAAGTCGCAGAACGCATGAGCACCGACCATATCCTCAACGTGAGCATCGTTACGCCGGCAGCACCTGCCTTTGAGGGTGCTGCGCTGGCCGTAACGGTTCCTGGCTCCAACAGCCCCTTTCAGGTTCTCTACAATCACGCACCCATCATCTCCTCGCTGGAGATTGGTGTGGTCAAGATTGAAGATCCAGCCAACAAGATGGTGGTGTTTGCGGCAAAGGAAGGCTTTGTAGAAGTCCTTCGGAACAACGTCAATATCGTGGTCGAGGAATTGGTGGATGCTACCACAATCAACGCTACCGACGCTGAAGACCACGTCGATCGTGCTCGAGCACACTATAACGACGTCTCCGGACGTGAGGCCAAGGAGGCAGCACTGCGTGACTTGCATTGGGCTGAAGCTCAATGGCGCGCAGCGAAGCTGGCTCGAGGCCTGTAAGGGTAAGATATGACCGACGGAAAGATTCGTGCTGAGGGCATCACCTTTGATGACGTCCTACTGGTGCCCCGTTATTCGGACGTTCTCCCCCGGGACGCCAGCACCTCTACGCGGCTCACGCGGCACCTGCGGCTGAACATTCCGATTGTCAGCGCAGCGATGGACACCGTCACAGAGTCGGCGATGTCGATTGCCCTGGCCCGTGAGGGTGGCATCGGCATCATCCACAAGAACATGTCCATGCAGCGCCAGGCCGAAGAGGTAGACAAGGTCAAGCGCTCCGAGAGTGGCATGATCCGCAAACCCTTTACCCTTCGGCGGACGTCCACGGTAGACGAAGCGCGTCAGTTGATGCAGCGATACAAGGTGAGCGGATTTCCCGTGGTGGACGACGACAACGTCCTGCTTGGCATCGTTACCAACCGCGACATGCGCTTCGCTACGTCCCCTGACATGCTGGTGGACGAGATCATGACCTCGACCGGTCTGATTACCGGACAAGTCGGGCTTACGCTCGATGATGCCGAATCTATTCTGCAGCAACATCGCATCGAAAAGTTGCCGATCGTCAACGCCGATGGCACCTTGGCAGGACTCATGACGGTCAAGGACATTCAGAAGAAGCGGACGTTTCCTCGCGCGGCCAAGGACGACCAGGGTAGGCTGCTGGTAGGCGCCGCGTTGGGGATCTCACCCGATACTCTCGACCGCGTGGCAGCCCTTGTAGAAGCTGGTGTAGACGTTGTTGTTGTCGACACCGCTCACGGACACACGAAGGGTGTGCTCACGACCGTGCAGGCAATCAAAACGAAGTATCCCACACTGGAAGTGGTGGGTGGAAACATTGGAACCGCCGAGGCCGCCCAAGCTCTTATCGATGCTGGAGCCGACGCCGTCAAGGTGGGGATCGGGCCCGGATCGATTTGCACAACGCGCATCGTTGCCGGCGTTGGCGTGCCCCAGATTACGGCCGTGATGGATGTTGCCAGCGTGTGTGCCCAGCACGGTGTTCCAGTGATCGCCGACGGCGGGATCAAGCAGACGGGTGATATTGCCAAGGCCATTGCCGCTGGAGCCGATACCGTGATGGTAGGGGGCTTGCTGGCTGGTCACGAGGAATCGCCGGGAGAGAAGGTGCAGCTTGAAGGCCGGGCCTACAAGATTTACCGCGGTATGGGCTCGCTGGGGGCCATGGGCCAAGGCAGCGCCGATCGCTACTTCCAAGATGTTGAGGACGAGATCAGCAAACTCGTGCCCGAGGGTATTGAGGGACGCGTCCCCTACAAGGGTACGGTGAGCGACACCGTGTACCAGTTGGTAGGCGGACTGCGCTCAGCCATGGGCTACTGCGGATGTGCGACCATCCACGACATGCACGAGCATGCACAGTTTGTGCGCATGACGGCAGCTGGCTTACGAGAGTCGCATCCCCACGATGTGATTATCACCAAGGAATCTCCGAACTACTACACAAGGTAACCATGCCATCGGTATCCCTCACAGCAGCAGCGGCCGCGCGCGTTGCCGACGTACGTGCATCCATGCGCTCGCACAAGATCGACGGTCTGGTGATCACTGATCTGCCAAGCATTCGCTACCTGTTTGGGTTCTCGGGTTCGTCGGCCGTGGTGATCCTTGGACGCAAGACCGCGACGTTCATCACCAACGACCTCTACACCGTACAAGTGGAGCAGGAAGTGGTGAAGCTTCCCGGCACACGGATCGTGATTGACCGTAACGTGTGGTCGGCTGTCAAGCAAGCGGGTGTTGGATCTTCAATGAAGGTTGTGGGCTACGATGCCAGCCGTACCACCGTTGCTGCACTGCCCGTCATGAAGAAGGCGTTGGCACCTGCCAAGCTTGTGGACGTTGGCGATCTACTGAGCCCGGTGACCCAGGTAAAAACAAAGGCAGAAATCACATCGATCAGCAAGGCAGCAGCTATCGCATCAGCAGCCTATGAACGGATGCTTGGCATCGTTTCTGCCGGCATGACAGAGCACCAGGTGGCCACCTACCTTGCAGCGACGACTCGTGAGTTGGGTTCGGAGAAAGATGCCTTCGACATCATCGTTGTGGCTGGAGCACGCAGCGCGATGCCGCATGGTCGGGCCTCCCACGCAAAAATCAAGCGTGGCGATGTTGTCACGGTGGACTTCGGATGTACCGTGAACGGACTCCACAGTGATATGACCCGCACCTTCTGCGTTGGTGTGCCGCGCAAGGATGTTGTTGACGTCTTTGCCGTCCTGTACGATGCGCACCTGAACGCCCTGGATGCCGCTGTTGCGGGCGTTGGTGCAGCCGCGCTAGACGCAGCCGCACGCTCGATCATCGAGCGTGCCGGCTACGGTGAGTGTTTCAAACACTCGCTTGGACATGGCCTTGGCTATGAAGTGCACGAGCACCCACGGATCTCATGGGCAAACAAGGATGGTGTGGTGCTCGAAAACTCCGTGATTACGATCGAACCAGGCATCTACCTGCCCGGACGATTCGGTATGCGCATCGAGGACGACGTCCTTGTTCGTCGTAACGGATCGAAGATCCTCACAACAGCTCCCCGTGAGCTAGTGGTTGTATAGAGTTCCCTATCGAATGACACCGCACACTGTTCTCGTGCTGGCGTACTACTTCCCGCCGATGGGGTTGAGCGGCGTGCAGCGCATCGCAAAGTTTGTCAAGTACCTCCCCGATTTTGGCTGGCAACCCCACGTGCTTACCACGGGACCTACGGCCTATTATGCCCACGATCCTTCCCTGCTGGAAGAGTTTCACGGTAGGGACATTGTCGTAACACGCACAACTGGATCGGATCCGAACAGCACGCTCGCCGCAAAGGGTACGATGAAGATGCCGCGGGAAAGCGTCCGTAAGGCGCTGAGTGCCATCAGCAATACGCTGATCATTCCCGACAACAAGCGTGGATGGGCCCGACGCGCCTATACCGTTGCAAAGGAGCTGATGCAGACGGCAGACTTCGACATGATCTTTGTGTCCGGACCGCCCTTCTCTGCCATGATGGCCGGTGCCCAGCTGAGTTCGGAGACGGGAATTCCTCTGGTGGTAGACTATCGAGACCTCTGGTACGGCAATCAGTTCCACACGTATCCAACCGTGTGGCACCGGCAGCAACACCAGAAGATGGAGCACCATGTATTGGCTCGGGCCTCGAAGATTACCTGTACGAATCGGCGCATCAAAGAGAAGCTGCTGAACACCTACCGGCACCTCGAGTTCAACGATGTGGTCATCCTGCCTCACGGATATGATCTGGATGATCTGCGCTCAACGCAGCCCCGGCCCGCTGGTGATCCGTCCACGGGAACGGCATTTCGCCTGACCTACACCGGGATCTTCTACGATGTGGTCACGCCAATTCCGATGTTCAAAGCCGTGCGAAAGCTACAGCAAACGCGTCCGGAGATGCGTCTGGAGTTGCACTTCGCCGGCATCCTTCGCGACGAATACAAGCGATCCGCAAAGCGCATGGGCCTGGATGGCATCGTGGTCGATCATGGCTACCTGCCACACCGTGAATCCGTACAACTGTGCCAGGAATCCGATGCCCTGTGGATGATGGTGGGCCACACGCGCAATGCCGATACCATCTCCAGCGGTAAACTCTACGAATACTTCGGAACCAGGAAACCGCTCCTCGTGTCGGTTCCGGAGGGGGCTCTCCGCAAGGATGCCGAGCGCTATGGAGCTGCTTGGCTTACAGAGCCGGATGATGTCGAGGCCATCGCCACAGCGATTTCCGAGATGTACGACCAATGGAAGAACCGGAGGGTTGTGCAACCTGATGCCGATGTGGTGGCATCGTTTGACCGGCGCACCATTACAGGCGACCTCGCTCGTGTCCTTGCCGGCTGTCTACGTGTGACATGACGCGTCGCCGCACTGCTGACCTCGTGCCTTAGCGAAGCACTCTCGTCCCTCTTGCCAAGAGTACCATGCCAGTCCCAGTGCTCCCAGAGCATCCACATACCCAATGCCGGTAACGTAGTAGATCGCACTCGACGCCAGCAAGATCACCGACATCCGGAGGCACACACGCGAGCAGTTCGCATCAGCAATGATGGGAGCACTACTCAAGGCGGTACCAACCGTGGTCTTGGCTCGAATCAGGGCCCACATAAAGCTGATGGAGATCACGGAAATCACCACACCAGGCAGCGTGTTCTCGGGAGCATGACCATACACCACGGAGAGCACTGCCGTAGCAACAAGAACAACAACCAGCGCATAGAAGGCCGAACCGGTGATCCGTAAGGCCGTGCGCTCGAACTGGTCTCGATCGGCTGCACCATGCTTCCGTAACCGACCGATATAGTGTACGATACCGATGGCCGATACCACTTCGATCATGGAGTCGGCGCCAAATCCGAACAAGGTGACAGCTTCATCTTCGAGGCCAAACCACATGGAGATATAGCCCTCAAGAACGTTGTAGGCTACAGTAGCCACTGCCAGCCACCACGCCCGATTCCATAGGCTTGCCGTATTCATGACTGCGATTCCGTTACCCGACGACGTGCTCACGCACAATCTCGGAGATATCGCGTACTTGCACGGAGTCTACCTTATCGGCGCCCTTGACCCCGTCGGTAATCATCGTCGTACAGAATGGGCAGTTCACGGCAATTGTCTCAGCACCCGTAGCGAGTAGTTCCTCGGTGCGCACAACATTCACGCGGTCGCCCACGACTTCCTCCATGAACATCCTGCCGCCACCGGCGCCGCAACAGAGACCTCTGTCCTTGCTCCGCTGCGGTTCGATGATCGTGAGTCCCGGAATGCTCTCGATGGTCGCGCGTGGAGCTTCGTACTCATCGTTGTACCGCCCCAGATAACAGGAGTCGTGGTACGTAACTGCTGCTGATGACGCCTTCTCGCGATTGATCTGCAGCCTGCCAGAGTCGATCAACTCCTTGATGAACTGCGTATGGTGCACCACGTCGGCCGTGTACCCAAACTCTGGATACTCGTTGGCTAGGGTATTGAAACAGTGCGGGCACGTGGTAACGATCTTGGTCACACCGTAGCGGTTGAAGGTTTCGATGTTGGTTTTCGTGAGTGTGTCGGCCAGGTACTCGTTGCCCGTGCGGCGGGCTACATCGCCCGTACAGTTTTCTTCGGTGCCAAGAATGCGGAACTCTACGCCGGCGATCTGCATCAGCTCGGCGAAGGCGCGTGAGATCTTCTTGGCGCGGTCGTCGTACGATCCAGCACAGCCCACCCAGAACAGGACGTCCATGGTCGCGTCCTCAGCGGCTGTTTTGATACCTAACCCCTCGGCCCACTGGGCGCGATCAGCCTGGGCAAAACCACCCCACGGCACGGCATTGGTTTCCATGTTGCCATAGATGTCGGGCAGGAGAGCCGACTCCTCATTGAAGGCCGACTCCATCATCACCATGCTGCGGCGCATCCCAACGATGGCCGGTACATGCTCGATGTTCACCGGACACTCCTGCATACAGGCACCGCACGTGGTACAGGCCCACAGAGCGTCGGGGGAAACGTAGTCACCAATGAGTTTCTTGTCCCACACGGCCTGTTCCTGCTCCGTAAGCTCCAGACCCGCATTCTTCTTCTCGATCAACGGAGCCTTGTCCATGGTGCGGTCGTGAATGGCAACGATCACACCACGGGGATCGAGGACCTTCCCGGTCTGATTGGCCGGACACACGCTGGTACAGCGCCCACAGTGCGTGCACGTGTAGCCATCAAGCAGTGTTTTCCACGTGAAGTCCTCGATGTCTACCACACCGAACTTCTCCACGCCCTCGGCCTCAAAGTCGATGGGCTGCATGGCATTGGTGGGAGTAATCGGTCCAAGAAACACGTTGGGAATGGATGTAAGGACGTGCAAGTGCTTGGAGTACGGAAGGTAGTTCATGAAGGCGAGGATAAGCACGGCATGCAGCCACCAGGCTGTGTGAAACAGCATGGCTCCGGCATCTACTCCCACCACATTGGCAAGCCCCGTACCAACCGGACCAGAGAAGGGGCGCACGGCCCAAGAGAAATCAGCTCCCATGACTGGCTCTCTCAAACCATTCTGCACGAACAGCGAGGTTACGATCATGAAGATGGTGAGCAGGATCATCCCAGCTTCGACCTTCTCGCCCTCAACCTGAAGACGCTTGACCTTCGTGACGTAGCGGCGCCAGAGAGACATCACCGTGCCCAGCATGATCAGCATGCAGAACACATCCGTCAAGACGGTAATCACGGAGTAGACCGGCCCCAGGAAGTTGAACGACCATCCTTCATGCAGGCCTTCGAGGACCATTTCGGCTGCAGAGAACAACAGGATGAGGAAGCCCCAGAAGATCATCGCATGGATCGGACCCGCAGCTTTATCGCGCAGGATCTTGCTTTGACCGAAACCCACAACCAACGTGGTACGGATACGTTCGCCGAGGTGATCAAGGCGATTGGTGGGTTGTGCCATCTTCAGATAGCCAATCAATCGCCGAGCACTGGTAGCAAACACTCCAAGCGCTGTGAGAAAGACTGCAACGAAGATGTAGTTCTGAAGCTCCATGAAGACGTCCGATGTAAGATGATGACCAGAATCTCTTCTGCCCGGAAACACTGAAAAATACCAAACAGTGCCACAACCACTGCAGTGGATGCCCTAGCTTTGTGGTTTACTCTGCGACTCAATATTGGAGTATCGATGAAACGGTCAGTGACTGCAGCAGAAGCGATCTCTGCCATCCAATCCGGACACCGGATCTATTTGCACAGCATCGCCGCAGTTCCACACGTCCTCATCACCGAGTTGATGCATCAGGCACATCGGCTACGCAACGTCGAGATTGTGCACCTCCATACCGAGGGACCAGCCCCCTACGCCGAACCCGAGTTTGCCGAGAACTTCCATGTGAACTGCCTATTCATTGGCGGAAACATGCGACGGGCTGTCCAGGAGGGCAGAGCTGACTATACACCCGTGTTTCTCTCGGAGATTCCGGCACTGTTCTACAGCAACAAGCTGGACATCGACGTCGCATTGATCCAGGTTTCACCTCCAGACGCCCATGGCTACTGCTCTCTGGGCGTCACCGTCGAGGCAGCCCATGCAGCGCTGCACTCGGCCCAGATCGTGATTGCTCAGGTGAACCCCAACATGCCCCGCACACACGGCGATGCCCTTGTACACCACGAGAAACTCACCTACATGGTCGAGGTGGACGTACCGCTACCCGAGGCCTCGAGGCCGGAGCTGACAGAGATCGAGGAATCGATCGGTCGGCACGTTACCGGTCTCGTGGAAGATGGTGCGACCCTGCAAATGGGCATTGGTGCCATTCCCGATGCCGTGCTCACACAGCTGATGCACCACCGCGACTTGGGAGTGCACACCGAGATGTTCAGTGATGGACTGATCGACCTCATCGAAAAGGGTGTGGTAACAGGCGCGTACAAGAAGAAGCATCCGCTTAAGGTCGTCGCCACATTTGTGATGGGAACGAAGCGTGTGTATGACTTCATCCATGACAATCCGCTAATAGCGATGCTGGACGTAGCCTACACCAACAACCCCACAGTAATTGCGCGCAACCCGAAGGTCACAGCAATCAACTCGGCCGTAGAGGTGGATATCACCGGTCAGATCAGTTCTGATTCCATTGGCACCCTGCCCTACTCCGGCGTAGGTGGCCAGGTAGACTTCATTCGGGGTGCTTCGCTCAGTGAAGGGGGGAAGCCCATCATCGCTCTGCCCTCGCGGACGTCGTCGGGGATCAGCCGCATCACCACGATGCTGAAGCCGGGAGCGGGTGTGGTTACCACACGTGCTCACGCACATTGGATCGTGACGGAGTACGGCGTGGCCTACGTGCACGGAAAAACACTACGACAGCGGGCTGAATCGTTGATTGCCATTGCCCACCCCGATGACCGGGAGCGACTGGCACGGGAAACACGCGAACAATGGAAACTGCGAGTGTAACATGGGAGGATCATGAAGCCTGGATCTCGACTCAAACGAATCAGTGCAGTGGTGATTTCAGGTGCTCTCCTACTGGCACCGGAGACACGCTCGCAGGTACTCTCAGACGCTATCGTCACACGGGGCTCCGAGCTTGCAGGCAAAGAACACCTCGACCTCTACGTGGCTGTCCCCTACCGCTCCGTCACTTTCCAGGAACTCGACGGCACGTATGCCGCCCAGTTTACGATTCAGGTGGTGATGCGCGATCTGCTTGGGCGCCGACTGGCCGATACCACGCTGACGCGGAACGCCGTGTGCTCCACGTATGCGGAATCGCAAGGGGCTTCCGGCACGGCCGACATCGCCATGGTGCGATTTCCGCTACAGCCAACAACCGTGCGTTACGAACTGACCGTCCGTGATGCCTTCTCACGACAGTCGTATCAGATGGCAGATACCGTGGAGGTCCCAGACTACTCCAACACACCGGAGTTGTCGTCCGTACTCTTTCTGACGGATGTGGAACAGCGTGGTACGCGATTCGCTGGCACACCGCTCGTAGGTGGAACGGCGTGGTCGGACCAACAACTCTTTGCCTTTTTTGAGTACTACGACGACCAACTTCCACAAACAACGGCCTTCCGCTGGTACATCGCCGATGCTGACGGACGGCGTCTTGGCAGCGGCATCTCCGTGGCCGAGCCGATCACGGAGCGGCGAAGTCAACACTTTGTAGCGTTGCGGTCGACCACGCAGCCGCTTACGCGGGCACGTCCAGGATCCTATCGCTTTGTGCTTGCAGCCCATCCCGTAGAGAACGGTGCTGCAGATACCACACGAGTGCTTGCTCGCCGAGAGCGACGCTACATCGTTCCTCGCTCGGCCGCGGCGTCGTCCGTGGCAGACCTGCCTAAGGCCATTCGCCAGCTGGTCTATGTTGCCGACGGCGACGTGATTGACGCTCTGCAGGCCATTGATGATCCCCTGCGTCAGCAATCAGAGTTCGACGCCTTCTGGAAGCGGCTTGACCCTACTCCGGCGACGGCTACAAACGAAGCGTTCACGGAGTACTACGCTCGCGTCTCGACAGCCAATGAGCGTTTTCGCTCCTATGCCGAAGGTTGGCAAACAGATATGGGCCGGGTGTACATTGTGTACGGTGAGCCCCTTACCATTCAACAGTTCACGTCACAAGGCGGAATGGTGGTTGCTGTGCGGTGGACGTATCCGAACAACCAGGTCTTCACCTTCGAAGACCCGTCGGGATTCGGAGATTACCGACTACGCTCCGGCTTCCCTCCGCGGGCACGCTACGAATACGGGCGCTAACGCAGAACATGAACGAGCAGCGGCTCCCCCCAACGAAGGAGGGAGCCGCTGCAAACAATCTGCTGTTGAGACGGCTTAGCGCGTAACAACAACCGTCAGAACTGCCGACTCTGTGCCTGTTGTAGCAACGATCGAATACGTGCCACTCACAAGCTCGGAAGCCGTCAACTCAATCATCTCAGCCCCACTTGGCGTGCCATTGAACAGAGTTCCGACAGCACGTCCCGAAGCATCGATCAGCGTAACCGTTGTTGACTGCGTACCACGCAGTTCGATAGCCGTGCGGTCAACCACTGGGTTTTGACCTACAAGGCGCAGAGCAACGGCACCGGTCTCGCTGGCAACCTCAGTTTCAACACTGGTCACCACCGATACACCACGCAGAGCAACGGTCTTCGTGCCGGCATTCGAGGCAATCTCGACTGCAGCCGTGTGCGAAGCCGCACGGGTTGGCATGAACTCGATCGAGATCTGATGCGTAGCGTTTGGAGCAACCTTGATGGTTTGACCAGCTACCGGACGACCACTGGCGATATCGAAGTAGGCAGCATCAGCGCCACCACCCAGCTCAACACCCGTGATTTCAAGTTCGGCCTTGCCCGTATTCGTTACCGTGATCGATAGCGTCTTGGTAGCGCCTACGTCAACCGTACCAAAGTTCAGGTCGTTGGTATTGGTGGAAATCTCTGGCGTATCGCCGCCACCGTCGCCCAAGAGCCAGTCAAGCGACTTCTGAGCATACTGCGTGCGAAGCGCTTCACTTGAAATCGCTTCCATACCCAGCGAACCATAGATGATCTTGCCACCCGTGGACGTTTGAGCACGCACCACGCCGATGTTACCAGCTGTGTTGTCGTAGTAGATGGACGACGACGATGGCGAGCCGTTGGTCAAACGGATCACGTCCGTACCTACGGCATAGAATGGCCATGCCTGCGAGTACTGGTTAGCTGTAAGAGACATACCGTCACCAATAGGATCACCATTGGTACCCTTCACCTGGAAGGTGTTGACAGCCGTGATCTGGCCGTTCGAGTTGGTAGTCACACGGAATGGGAACGAACCCAGTTCGATACCCAGAACGTTGCGGTAGAAGGCACGGCTGGCATCGAAGGCAGCGTTGGTAGCATACTGGTTGAAGGCTGCATACATGTTCGCCTGACCCAACACCCATACGCCCTTGCCTGCCGTCAGCATGGCTTGTACGTCCGTGAGCACCGAGCCACGGAAGTTCGTCCAGGAGTCGGTGAAGGCAATCACGGCAGCATCAAAGTCACCCATAGGGTAGGCCGTGAGGAACTGCGTGGCATACGGCATGTAGACCACATCCTTGCCATACGTGGAATTGATGTTTGCGACCGCCGTTACCGCCGACATGTTAGCATCACCCACGCCGTAGTAGTTCGCTACGCGACCACCGTTGACAAGGTAGTATACCGTAGGAACCGAGGCTCCCAAGCCGTCCGACGATGCCATCGAGGCCTCGATAGCGGTGAGAACCGAGCGATCGGCAGCACCCGTTACCTCAAGAGAGGTGGTGAGAGTTTGACCAGCTGGGACAGTAATCGTGGACGGTGTGATGGTAGCAGCCATGCCGGAGTTCTCGATAGCTTCGAGGTTGGTGATGGCCAAGTCCACCGTGACAGCGTCCGTACCAGTGTTGTTCAGGGTGATCTCCTGGGTTGCCTTGGCACCACGGTCTACGCGCTGGTAGATGTCGTTGATCGATGCCACAACGCTGCTGCCCTTCAGGTAGCTAAAGGCCGCTGGATCGTTCTTCACGCCAGTGAAACCTGCCTGCATGATTTCTTTCGTGCCATTGTCTTGCACGAAGGCGATGGCATACACATCACCGTCCCATACCTTGCCCGAGCCAATAGCTGGCTTGAACGTGAACGTGCGCGTCTCACCAGCACCCATCGACACTGGCGTACCGCCGGCGTCTGGGTAGCTGAACATGTAGATGTACTTGAATTCCTTTTCACCGTTGTGATTCGGAACCACAATGTCGGGCCAGCTCACATCGTGGACCATCGTCATGAACTGCAGTGTCGCATTGGAAAATGCGCGATCTGCCGTTACCGTTACTTCAACCTCTCCACCCTTCTGCTCAACGTTGATGTCGAGGAAGGACGTTGGAGGCATCGAGTTGAAGGTGCTCTGCAGTGCCGAGCGGCCACCAGCACTTGGGTGCGGATTCTGAGCCGACGTTCCACCCATAATCGATGATGGCGCCGAGTTGATGGTGTAATACTGCATGCGCTGGCGGACCTGCGCTGTATTCATTTCGTACCAGGGGTCGCCAGCTACGGGAATTGGGACGTGAATCTTGATCACCAACTGGCGCTTGGACAAGTCAGCAACGGCGTTGACTTCCGGTGTAGCAGCAGCACACGGTGGACAGGTGGCGCTCGTAAACTCTTCCATGACCTTCCAACGCGGATACTTTCCGGTGGTCTGAGCTTGGGCTCCAACCACGAGGATCATGGCTAGCACACCAAACAGCGTGGTGCGCACGATGGATCGACTGTGCATGAACGGTACTCCTAAGTGTAACAGGATAAAAGTTGTTGTTCAACAGCCAGGTAACACTACTGTTACGGACCATAAATATAGATGATTGTCAACTTGATTCCACACTTTTCCCGTCTCTGGGACGCGATGCGCGCGATTTTCTGCTACTTTTTTCCTCGTGAGGAGCCCCTGCCGTTTCGCTGTTGCGGACGACCTGGAACTGCTCTGCCTTGGGACTCGGCCAACTGCTGGGCTTCACGCATTCGCTTCTGCAACCACCCTTCCTTCTTGGGTTGCGCCTTCAAATCCGCCAGCGTGAGTTGGCTCTTGCTGAACTTCGTCATCCACAGCTGCTGACCGATTCCCACCAGGTTAAAGATGAAGTAGTACAGGTTTAGGCCCGCTGGAAGCGTGGAGAACATGAGGGTGAGAAGAACAGGCATCATGTACACCAGACCCTTCTGCTTCGGGTCGGTAATCATCTGCTTCTGCTGAATGAAGAGCGTGGCACCCATTAGGAGGGCCAAACCAGAGAACTTGTCAATGCCGAACAACGGTATCTTGAAGCCAAGGTCGAGCACCACATCTGGAACTGAAAGGTCGGTGATCCACACCGGCAGGAACGCCGACTGGCGCAGCTCGATGTTCATGTTCAGGACCGAGTAGAGCGCATAGAGAAACGGCATCTGAAGCAACAACGGAAGGCAGCCGCCGGCAGGATTGATGCCGTATTCACTGTAAAGACGCATGGTTTCCTGCTGTTGTCGCTTCATGTCGTCCTTATACTTCTCGCGGACGTCGTTCAACAGTGGTGCCACCAGACGCATCTTCTGGGCCGACTTCATTTGCGGTACGCTCAACGGATAGAGTAGCACCTTAAGCAGGAGTGCAAACAGAATGATCGACACACCCCAGTTGGGGATGAACTTCTGAATGAATTTCATGGTTGGCAGCATGAAGAATTCGCCGATCGGCTTCACGATCCACTTGAAGCCGAAGTTCATCATCTCTGTCAGTCCGTAGTGCCCCAACGTGTCGTACTGCATCGGCCCTGCGAAGAGTGTCATCTCATGTGTCTGGCGCCCACCCCGATAGGGCAGGCGGTACAGGAGCGAGTAGGTCTCTTTGATACCTTCGTCCGGGAGTGGCGTACGAACGCCATTGTACTGAGCCATACCATCAAAACCGGCCTCTGGAATCATGGCCACGGCAAAGTACTTGATACGCGAACCCACGAACTGAATGTTACCGTTGGCCTTTTCCGACACGGGCTGATTCATTTCATCGGCGTCAAGCTCGTGAATCTCCCCGCCGTACGACGCTATCGCAGCGGCATTGTCGGATTCCGCCACAGAATTCAATTCCTGGTAGCGAATACCATGGGCCCACTCCAGCTGGATAAACCGGTTGGTAGCCGGTATCTCGTCTTCCATTCCGTCCAGCGTGATCGAGGTCCCAACTGCATACTGCGTCCCATGGAACGTATACGTGCGCTCAATCACGCCACCAGAGTCGGTTACAGCTCGCCCGACAACCACTACGCTATCCGAGCCCCCTACCGTCAGATTCGATGACGGCACCAACCACGTAAAGGGTACGTCCTCGGCCGAAACCTTCGAACCATTTGTGGAGCGGAAGGAGAAGCCGTACTCGTGTACGTCTCGCTCAACTAGGTCAACGAGGGCATCCGGAAACTCCTCCTTACACCAAGGCTGATACTTGCGGAGGATGTAAGAGGTAATCGTTGCGCCCTTCGAACTGAGCTGCACCTGGATGTTGTCGGTGGTTACCGTTATGGTGCGTTCTGGTGCCGGCTGGAATCCTACAGCTGGAGCTGTCGGCGCTGTGGTGCTGGACGTCGAGTCCACACGCTCCTTCTTCTGAGCCGACTGCTGTGGCGTAACGTCGCGAACGGACGTCGTGCTCTGGAAAAAGATCCACACACTCACAACGAGTGCGATCAAGGTAATGCCAATGAGGGAGCTACGATCCATGAGTGCGGTGTATCTAGTGTGGGGTCTCGTGATGTTCAGACTGGACGGGAACGGGGTCGTATCCCCCCGGATGGAAGGGATGACATTTTGCAATGCGCTTCATCCCCAGCAGCACGCCCCGAAAGGCACCGTGGTGGTGCACCGCCTCGAGGGTGTACTGTGAGCATGTCGGTTGGAACCTGCAGGAAGCAGGAAACAGCGGTGAGAGGAGCACCTGGTAGCCACGTATGATGCGCGACACGACCCACCGAGCTATTGCCGTCATGACGGCAGTGCGTGTTGGTGGAACGCCTTGCGCAGTGCCGCGTCCAGATGACGTTGTACGTGCGCTTGTCGCAGAAGGGCTGGATGGGAGGGGGCTGAACGCCAGAGACACACCATGGTATCGATCTTCCGTGCTCGTAGTTCCTCCTCATGGACATGGACGGCTACTGCCGCGGCGTGTCGGAGCAACCGGCGGACGCGGCTGCGAACCACAGCCCGCTTCGCCGTTCGTTTGCCGATGGTTACGCCTAGCGCCATCTCGGTAACAGGATCATCCGAGTTCTGCTGCAGCAGAACAATCGTCAGCGGACCAGACTGGGACCGACGTCCACGCCGCAGGGCAGCGTCGAAGGCGCGAAAGCCCTTGAGCGGCCGCACAACGATCATGGCACGTGACTATCGAGCTGTCCCTACTGCCAGACGATGACGTCCTTTGGCGCGGCGACGGTTAAGCACACGGCGGCCATTCTTCGTAGCCATACGTGCACGGAAGCCGTGCGTGCGAACGCGGCGGCGGCGACTTGGTTGATACGTGCGTTTCATGTTCCTAGAACCTCAGAATACGTCGATTATCTATCTACGGTACAAACGAATCACAAAGATAGGAAGATCCACGGGAATCCTCCTATCTCATCATTCGCAAGTGGTTAGTTCACGTTGGTCACGCCTGGCGGAAAAGCCGGCATGTTGGCATCCACCTTGATCTCACCGAATTGGTTCTCGTACTTGCTGATGTTGTCAGCCAGAGCGTGCATCAACAACTTGGCGTGCTGTGGGGTCATGACCACACGTGCATGTACGCGCGCCTTTGGCACACCGGGCAGAACGCGGGTGAAGTCCACCACGAACTCTGCTGGTGAATGTGAAATGATTGCAAGGTTGGAGTAAATGCCTTCGGCTTCTTTCTCGCCGAGTTCAATGGTCATTTGCTGTGGTTGTTGCTGGTCGTCGGCCATGGGTGGTGTCTCGTGGATATCCGTGGTGTAAAATCGTTGCCGTGGGACGTTGGAATGCCCGTTAGCGTCCCGCCTTTTTTGCAGCTTCTTTCATCTTCTCAATCATCTTGTTCCTGCCGTACAACCCTTCCATGATCCGCCAGTAGTTGGGGTTGTTCTCATACTTCTCACTCAGCGCTTCCAGCTCCATGATCAGTGCGCGGACCTTCGTTTTCTCTTGCAGCACTTCATAGGTATTGGCCAGCTGCTCCAGCACAACCATATCGGCCCCATACTTGCCATCCTTCCGCAGTTGCTCGAAGTACCCTGCGGCCATGCGCAAATCGGCAACGTAGGCCTGGTTGATCTGGTAGTTGGGATCGGCATCCAGTTTCTTCAGTTCGGCAAGCTGCTTCTCTCCAGCCATGTTCTTGTACGAGGCAGCAAGGTTGTACAACGCCGTCGAATTTGTAGGCTCCGTTTCCAGGACAGTCTTGTACTCCGAGATTGCCTCCGAAGAGCGACCAACGGTGGAAAGCAGCGAAGCATACTGTAGACGGTAGTTCATAACGGTTGGATTGGCAGCCATCAACTTGCGAATCTCGGCCAGCGCCTCGTCCGTCTTGCCAAGATCCTGCAGCAGTTGTGTCCGCAGCGGCACAACCTCTTGATCCGTTGGTCGGATCCGGACAACGGTGCTGGCATACTGGAGAGACGCCTCCTTGTTGCCATTCTGATACTCGATGAAGGCTAGAGCCTTCAATGGATTGAGCTGGATGGCACGCGTACGCCACTTCTCGGCCTCAGACAACGCGGCATCGGGCTGCACCGTCCAACCCTCAACTAGGGTATCGGAGGCACCGGCCTCGAGTGCACTGAACAGATACACGGTCTGTGCACCGTCGAAACGATCCTTGAACAGCAGGGTACCGTCGCTCAGGCTGTCCACCTTGGCCTCCGCCGGCGCACCCAGGACGGCCATGCCCTGTGCTCGTGAGCTACCCAACGTAATGTTGTTAGCCATGGCCCACTCAAAGCCATTCTTCTCGTAGGAGTACCACGAGCGATAGATGTCCGCAGCACGTGTGGTGTCGCCCTGCATCTCGTAGATCATCGCCAGCAATCCGTAGGGATCGGTAAACATGGGCTTCAAGGCGATCGCCTGCTGGAGGCTGGTTTTGGACGCCACCAGATCGCTGTCGGCCTTCGACGACACGTACGCATTGTACGATTGAATGCCGCCATTGTAGGCCCCAACCCAGGCATTGAACAGCTTGATCGACAGATCTTCGCGTTGTGCCTGCGTTAGGTCCGAACACGTAAGCGCTTCCTGATAGGTCACCACCATGGAGTCCACATTCCCCGTCAGGGCGTAGACGTCGCCTAACATGATGCGCGCTTCGCAGTTACTAGGTTGAGCGACCAACGCCTGCTGGAGTTGGACCTTCGCCTTGTCGTACTCGCGTGTCTGCATCGCACGCTTTGCCGTAGCAACGCCGGACGATGCACACTGGAATCCCTGCGTGAGCACAGCTGCCAAGGCAAGGACGATGAAAAGTGGTAAGGGGCGGTTCACAGTGCTATCCGATTGATGTGTGAAGATGGGGCACAAAGGTACCGACTAGTTGCCGGGATAGGCAAACAGTGAATCGGGAATATCAATGTTGACCTCAACCGACTCTCGCTTCATCGACATCACGGACTGACCGTCCATCTCCATATCCATCTGCATCGGATACTGCACGCCACCGATGTCCTTGTAGTTCGACAGATACATCTCCATTTCAGCTTCCTGCCCCATCATGGCCATCGTGATGGTACGCTTTACTTCCAGCCACGTAATGGCATCGATGTATACCAGATGTGACTCCTTATTGACGTTGGTCACCTTAATCAAGTGAGCCGTCATGCCATCGATGTCTTCGGCACCGACATACTCCAGCGTTAGGCCCTGATCAGTGGGATCGATGAGTTCGCCCCAAATGTTTGCTTGCGATGCAGCCTGATTGGCTTCAGCCTCACCACCAAGTTGCGGCGATCCACCCGACATCGGATTGGTTCCCCAAGCCTGCACACCATCATAAGCCTGCACGATCTCCATACCTTGAACGGACATGTCCATCCGCATCTTCGTGTTGTTCTTGAAGTACTGGGTAAAGCTCAGTTCGCCTCCCATCGTCTCCATCGTTCCTACCACCTTCATCGATCGAATCTTGGTGATCGTCTCACGACCACCGCGGGCGGCGATGTGGTTGGCTAGGATTTCTTCGAGGGTGATAGCGCGGGATGGTACGGCAACCACCAAGGCCACCAGTAGAATCATCAGATAGTTCATCGTTGTGTGTCCACGTAGTGTATAGATGATGCACAAGGTTACGCAAATTGCACGATGAGACGATTACAACTGATCTTGATGCTAGGGCTCGTGTCCCTAGCTACTGCAATAGGCGTTCGAGCGCAGGTGCTCACTCCTGCCGACGTCGTACGCCCCGATACCCTGCTGTCTGGCGAATGGCGTGGCACGGTGGTTACCGCGAATGGCATGCGCTATGCTGTCCTGCTCCTCGTAGAGGCCTTTTCCGATGGGCTCTGCGACGTCAAGTACGAGGTGGCGGGGGTTACGGCAGGTCCTCGCCGAATGCGAACGGCATCGTGCCAACATAGCAGCCTGCTGTTTGTGGACGATTCCACGAATGGCGCCTTCACCGGGAAGCTGCTGTCGGCCGAGGGTGTCATTGACGGCGTGTGGGAATCGGGGCGTACGCGCTCTGAATTGCGCCTGTATGCGGTGAGTCGACCACGGCTTCGGATCCAGGATGAAGCTGGCCCACAGCCGTACGTCGAGCGCAACCTCACCCTGACCTTCTCGGGTGGACAGCGCGTTGGAGCAACGCTGTGTCTGCCGGATACGGCCGGAACGTGGCCACTGATGGTGCTCGTTTCCGATCGCGGCATTCAGGATCGCGACAGTCGTGATCCCTCCGGACACCGACCATTCCGGGTGATTGCCGACTACGCCGCCGAGCGTCAGTGGGCCGTACTCCGTTTCGACGACCCAGCTTCGGGCTGCACGGCTGCCGACCTGGTAGCCCTTCTGGATCGCGTGGCTCGCCTCCCCTACGTGGATGGCACACAGGTGATTCTGGTGGGACACGGTGAAGGGGGCTTGTCGGCCGTGAAGGCTGCCGCCCAGCGTCCGGCCATTGTGCAAGGGGTGATCTGTGCAGCCACGCCCGCCGTAGATGGCAGAGTCTGGATCACCGAACAGATTCGTGTCGCCGATGCACTTGTGGGCATCGACCCCGACGTTTCCCGTGCTGCCGCAGACCTCGTTGGTGTATGGTACGATATTGCAGCGTCGTCGAAAACGGTCGACGAGCAGATTGCCGCGATTGGTCGTGCAACGGACTCCCTCCTAGAGGTTCGGCAGGACCTGCTGTCGGCCTACTCCCTTGCTACTGAGTTGCAGAGTGCTCAGCGCGATCGTCTGATCGAGAACCGACTGCTGCCGTGGCTCTACTCCTACCGGGATGTACAGGCCGACTCGATTGGTGGGATCATCAACGATGCCGACCTACCCGTGCTGGCACTTCTTGCAGAACAGGATGCCGTTGTACCCTCGGAGATTCACGCAGCTGCCTGGAGGGTGACTCAACAGTCCGAAC
The DNA here is from genome assembly GCA_030833725.1 of Candidatus Kapaibacterium sp. Taxonomy (GTDB): domain Bacteria; phylum Bacteroidota; class Ignavibacteria; order Kapaibacteriales; family Kapaibacteriaceae; genus OLB6. The sequence goes on from JAURGP010000003.1 coordinate 46,935, forward strand.
CTTCCACCACCGTAGAAGTGATCCAAAGCGTCAATCATGGCTTTCAGCCATGTGTGAAGTGTACAGGAGAGGAGGCTGCTCACAGCAGCACGACGATCGCCGAAGAAGTACTCGATCGAATCGTCAGTTGGGGGAATCAGCGCGTTGGGCGCTAGCGAGCTCGCCAGCCAACGGACGTGATGTCATCTCGATAGCCTTGACCTTCGCCGTGGCATAGGCTGGTCGATCCCGCTCGTCGAGTCCAACGATGATCACCTCGTCGCACTGCATGGCGCGCACGGCAGCCGAATAGGACCGATGGTGAACGAGGTCTGTTGTGGCCACCACCGGCATCTCCAGCGGCTGGAAGTCGGCGCTCAATGCCACGACGGTGGAGTCGTTGTTGTCGTAGAAATCTTTGACCATCTCCGGCCGCAGAGCAACCAGATCTACCCGTCCAACACCCAATTTCAGCGTTCGTGCCGCGGCGCGGGAAAGGTCAATGACGCGAGGCTTGATATACGGACCGCGGTCGGTAATCTCGACAGCTACCCGCTCACCCGTGCGGGGATACTCTACCACAACGATCGTTCCGAAGGGCAGGGTTGGGTGGGCAGCCGTCAGCTCGTCCATATCGTACCGGCGACCACTCGCCGTACGACGGCCATGGAACCCAGGTCCGTACCACGAGGCCATGCCGTCCTCGATGTCATCCATGTCCAGGGCAAAGGCTTGTGGCAGTGGTGGACCAATGAAGTCCATCTGGGGCTCGATGACCACCTGGGCATCTGCCGGAACATCACGGGCTTCCACGAGGAAACTCACGGACATCGTCCCAAAAAACAGGAGCGTTGAAAGGAGCGTCAATATGGTATGTTTCGCCTTCACTGTACGTAACCACCCTGAACTGATTCGGGCGGACAGGCAAACTCTGGCTTTCTTCCCGCCCGACCAATGACATAACCATGAATAATCGTTCATGAAATGGCCCCGCCTCATCCTCCTTCCGTTGGTGTCTGTCCTACTCCTCACCTGCCGAACATGGGGATCGCCGGACTCCAATACCGTAGATCCAGCGCGCACTGCCGTGATTGCCGGCGCGACCGCAGCTGGCTTCGTGGCAGGACACGTTGTGCTCAACAACCTCTGGTGGAAGGGCGAACGTGTGCCCTTTCACGTGAACACCTCCCAGGACTACACGTATGCCCTGGGAGCCGACAAGGCCGGTCACGCAACATTCGCCTATGCCGCAACCACGGTGTATGGACAGCTGTTTCGCTGGGCTGGGATGGACTCCGTGCAGTCCCTGTGGTGGGCTGCGGGCGTGGCCACCACCTATCAGACCTACATCGAGATTCGGGACGGCTTCTCACGTGATTACGGGCTTTCCTGGGGAGACGTCGCAGCAAATACCGTTGGTGCTTCCCTGCCGCTGCTCCAGCACGCCATTCCAGAACTCCGTGCCATTGATCTCCAGATTTCCTTCTGGCCTTCCGAGGCATTTCGGCAAGGGGCGTACGGTGCCATCATCGACGACTACACGAGCACAACGCACTGGTTATCCATGCGTATCCACGACTGGCTCCCTGCCGATATGCAGCAGTGGTATCCGCCGTGGCTCGGACTGGCTGTGGGCCATTCGGTGGAGGGACTCGATGGCCGGGGTGGGGGCAATCACAGTTGGTACCTGAGCCTCGATTGGCGACTGGATGCCATTGCGGGGTTGCCACCGTGGCTTCGTGAAGTGGCCCGTGCTCTGCACCTCTACCACCTACCCGCTCCGGCGGTGAAGATCTATCCGGAAGTCGTCTGGTACGGACTGCGGTTCTAGGAGCCGCGTTGTTCGCGCCGCTGGAGCTCGAGCTGCTGCTGGCGCTGCTGGTCAGCCTCACGTTTGTAGGCATCGTGCACGATGCGCACCTCGATACGTCGGTTTTGTTCGCGGATCGCCTCGATCTCGTCCCAGGTCATCGTTGCCTGTTCTTGCGGAGTTGGCTCTTGAACCTTCGGTCGCGAGGATCCATACCCTACCACGCCTCGGATCACGTCGGGTCGCACCCCCTTCTCGAGCAGCCAATCACGCACGCGCTCGGCACGCCGCAAGCTCAAGGAATCGTTGCGTTCGGCAGGACCGTCGCCCGAAGCATGCCCCTCAAGGATCACTTCATGCCCCTCGGGAGCATTCGCGAGGTAGTCCAGCAGCTCGCTTAGATTGCGCTCGGTCTCTGGCTCGGAGAAGTCGAATTCGTCGCTATCCACGTGGAATCGCACGTCCTTGCTGAAGGCCTCACGTGGTTGGATAGGTGGTTCTGGAGGGAACTCCTGACCCGACCCTTCCGCCGAGCCAGCCCCCTTCCCGGTTCCCTCACCACAACAGTAACAACAGCAGCAGCAACAGCAACACGAAGAGCAAGACGGTGCCCCCTGAACGATACAGGTTTCTAGAGGGGCGGCATCGTCCACGATGCACGTGCGCGGTTCTCGAGGACGTGGTGGGAGCGGTGGGAGCGGTAGAAGTTCTGGTACCACGGTCTCCGATCTGCCCGCGGTAAACCGATACGACAGTCCCACACTTACCGACGACAATCCGTCATTACGATGATTTACCGTGAAATCATCTAGCCATGGGCTGAATACAAACCGATACTCTCCGCGCAGACTAAGTTCCACCTCATCTGAGAGCGGGAATCTCACGCCGGCACCAACCGGCAGTGACACCACCGTGCGGGAATAGCGTCGAAATGCATTGTTTGGTAGTGCTTCGTGCTCTCGATCGTTCGTCGGCGAAAAGTTCACCATTCCCACACCTGCCATCACGTACGGTATCGCCGGAATGTTGTCCACGAGGACGTAGTGTACCAGAACGTCCGCCGTGGTGATCCGCGAGGCGTTCTCTGGCTCGATGGTCGTGAGTGTGCCCGGATACCGTCCTCCCAGCCGTGCGCCGCGTCCAAAGTACTGCGGATAGGCCGCCATCAGCGATGGCGTCACCTTCCACCGTATCTCTCCCAGTCCCCAGCGTCCCTCAACACTCCAGCGGTCGAACAGTGCCAGCTGAAGGGAGGCCGTACCTACTGGTCCCCACAGGTCGTCACTGAATTCGCCGTGGTATTTGTACGTCCCGGCCGTAATTGACCCAAGCACCTCACCACGCCGCTGCTGTGCACCCACGTCCTGCGAGGGGAACATCAGTCCGACAAGCATCATCACTACAACGATGATCATGGTTGGGACGATGTGATGGTGGAACAGTCTTTACACTCACTGGGATCAAACTCCCCCTGTCCTTTCACAATGCGTCCAGAACCCGGAATGAGGTTGAACATCATCGATCCGGCCGCGACCGTCTGCTCGAAGCAGCAGTCGACACACAGGTAGTAGGCATCTTCCACTTCCCGAACAACCAGGGCATAGCATGGCTGGCTTGCACTAACGCTGTTCATCGACTGAAGATGGTCTGGAGACGAGGGATCGTACACCATCCCCTCCTCCCACTTAATCCGGCTGCGACCAGGCGTGAACATCGTGTCGGCACAGACGGCAAGGCCAGAATCAACGCAAATCACGGCGTGGCCATCCGGGCAGGAGATCGACGTACCGGACGTGGATGGTTGAACCGGCGGTTGCGGTTGTGGTTCCGGCTGCGGTTGTGGTTCCGGCTGCGGTTGTGGTTCCGGTTGCGGTTGTGGTTGTAGCTGTGATTGCGGTTCCGGTTCCGGCAGCTGAACTACGTCCGGATCGTTGAACCGGTAGGTACAGCCCACGCTGGCACTGCTCACCGCGTCGTTCATGCCGTTCGCGTTGAGATCGTCGAGGTACTTCGAAAACACAAAGCGATGTTCGCCACGGATCATCAGATCCACACGGTGACTGATCGGGATGCGAACCCCAGCTCCAACCGGAACCGAGACGGCATTCCCGGAATAGACGCGGCGGATGAAGTTTGGCAGGGCGTCGTGTTCGGAGGCGTTGGATGGTGCATAGCTCACCCAGCCAATACCAGCAGAGATAAACGGAGTAGCTCGAAGGTGATCGAAGAGGACCCAGTGGACAAGGAGATCCAGGGTGGTCAGGCGGGACTCGTTTTCAGCTTCGATTGTGGTAAGGGTGCCGGGATACGGCGTGCCGATACGGGCAAGGCGACCGAAGTAGCCGGGATACCGCGCAAGGTCGGACGGCGAGATTTTCCAGCGGATTTCTCCAAGGCCGAACCTAGCCTCAAGGTGTAGGCGGCGCAGCGGGGCGTACTGAATCGAGGCAAAGCCCCCTGCCCCCCATAGATCGTCTGTGAACTCACCGGAATACTTGTGTACTCCTCCAGTCAGGATCCCAATTACCTCTCCCTGCCGAACCTGTGCTACGAGGGTCACAAGAGGCGCAGACGTCAGCATCGCAAGCAAGAGCAATGCGCGGAAGAGCGAACCTGAGCGGCCAACGGCCCTGTTGATCATGTAGTTCTCCACATTTCCACGCAAAGATGCGGAAAACATGTGGATAACCACAGTATTCGTTACGCCTAGATGGTGTCGAGAATCCGCTGATTGACGTCCTGGACGTCCCCAACACCGTTCACCGTTACCAGCAGGCTGTCAACTGCCGAGTAGTACTCCAGTAGAGGTGCCGTCTCCTGACGATACACATCCAACCGGTTGGCGATAATCTCAGCCGTATCGTCGGCGCGTCCGCGCGAGAGCAGACGTTCTGTGATCGTAGCATCGTCCACATCGATATTTACCACTCGGTGGACGGAAAGGCCACGGCGCTGAAGCATCTCAGCCAGAGCGTCGGCCTGGGCTCGTGTTCGAGGGAACCCATCCAGGATCGCTCCACGTGCGAACGAGGGGTCCTGCATGGCCTCTTCGACGATGCTGGCAACGACGGAATCTGGAACAAGATCGCCGGCATCCACATACGTCTTGGCTACCTTGCCGATCTCCGACTGATTGCGGATCGCCGCACGGAAGGCATCCCCCGTGGAGAGGTGAGCCACGTGAAGCTTCTCAGCCAGAATAGCGGCCTGGGTACCTTTCCCAACGCCCGGAGCACCAAAGAGTACGATGATCATGGCAGCAAAGATAGAACGTTGCCCCATGTATCCCACGTGGATGTGTACGGAGCCGCATACTTTCGCAGCACCTGCACGGTAGCCGCGAAATCACGTGGATACGGAGCTTGGATGGTAAGGGGCTCATTGGTGACGGGATGGGTCACCACCAGTTGGAACGAATGCAATGTTAGGCGGTCAATCACCGGACGCTCCTCAGCGCCCTTGGCAAGATTGAACTTGCGCTTGATGGTACTCAGCAGAAACGACTCTGCCGATCCGTAGTCAGGATCAACAAGTAACGGATGGCCAATGGCTGAACAGTGCACACGAATCTGGTGGGTTCGCCCGGTGATCAGCCGACACTCCAGCAGCGTTGCCATGCGAAATCGTTCAACCACGGTCATGTCTGTATGAGCTTCCTTTCCCTTGGCCGTGGGCTTCATCAACCCTTTTCTGCGAGGATCGGCTGCAATCGGAATCGTCACGGAGAAGCTGTCGCGCTCCACGATACCCTTCACGATCGCATGGTAGCGCTTGTCGGCACGGTGGTGCTCGAACTGCTCGCTCAGATGCTGATGAGCCTCCGCCGTCTTGGCTAAGATCATCACACCCGAGGTATCGCGATCCAAGCGGTGCACGATAAAGATCTCGCCGTAGCGCTCCTTCATCATGGTGCGTACGTTGGGCAAGGTCGCATTGAACCGGTCGGGAAGACTCAACAACCCAGACGGCTTGTTGATAGCCAAAAGGTGGTCGTCTTCAAACAGGATCGTTGGCTGCGTATTTAGTTGCGACTTCATACCTGTAGCCTTTCTGCCGACCACACGGTGTTCCGTAGCAACATCGCTCGGGTCATCGGACCGACTCCACCGGGGACCGGTGTGATGGCACGAACCAGCGGCTCAACGGCAGCAAAGTCCACATCACCAACAAGTCTCGACGTCCCATCTTCCTGAAGGACACGATTGATGCCCACGTCGATCACCACGGAATCTCGTCGCACGTGCTGCTCGGTGATGATTCCCGCCCGACCGACAGCTGCAATGAGAATATCGGCTGAAGACGTGATCTCAGCCAGATTACGCGTGCCGGTGTGGCAAATCGTGACCGTGGCATTGCCTTGCGGCCGTTTCTGTGCAAGGAGCATGGCAAGGGGCTTGCCAACGATATTGGAACGTCCCACAACGACGGCATGCGCTCCAGATGGATCAATGTTGGAACGCTTGAGCATCTCTAGCACGCCCAGCGGTGTGCAGGGGATGAAGCCCTCTACGCCAATCATCAGATTACCAACGTTGGCAGGATGAAAGCCATCTACATCTTTTCGCGGATCGATTGTTCGGATCACGGCGATTTCGTCGATATGCGACGGAAGCGGCATTTGCACGAGAATACCATGCACTGCCGGGTCGGCATTCCATGCCTCAACAATCGCCGTAACATCGGCCAGGGAGGCCGTAGCCGGTAGACGGGTGATGGTGGAGGAGATGCCAACGGCAGCGCAGTCCTTAGCCTTGAACCGCACGTACACTTCCGAGGCAGGGTCGTCTCCCACAAGCAGCAGGTTCAACCCGGGAGCGGCAAAGTCCCCTTCCAGACGCTGGGTGATCTGTGTGGCAATCTCCTGGCGGATTACCGCTGCCATTGCATTGCCGTCGATCAACTGTGCCATGTCTACGTTGTGAATCTGTGCTAGGAAGGGTAACCGCGTCTTCGCCGGACAAGGGAGAACTCCACCACCGGCGTTCCACCCATGGTACGCATGACCGCTACCTGCATGGTAACCAGAGTGGCCACGTCGAACCAAAAGCTCGGCGTGATGAGGAAGTTTCCCGTCACGGTGGTCAAAACTATGAGAAGCCAGCGAAATGGAATGAACGAAGCGAGCTGTTCTTCTGGACAGTCGGTTCCACGATACCGCTGCGTCCATCGGCGCTCAACCATCAGCGCGTTGATCAGAAAGCCCACGAGACCACCAATGATCAGCACAAAGCCCAGTAAACCGAACTCCACCAACACGGATCCAATGAGCGTGGAGAGAAACGGCTGGGAATATCGCCGGCCAGCAGCAGATTCGGCAAAGCTACCCGGACCAACGCCGGTGATGGGAGCATCTTCCCACGCCGTGAAGGCCGTCTGGTAGTCCTGTAGACGCTGCGAAAACGAGTCGCCGGCAATGGTGCCCAGCTCATCGTCTGCTGCTGCTCCAGAAACGTACGACGACAACCTCTGGCCAAACAACTCGATGACACTGATGGTGGTCACGGCTTCAGCAGCACGATCAGCCACACCAACGAACATCATGCTGAAGAGCCCCACGATGGCAAGCCGTCGAGCTGATTCGCGCGGATAGAGCGCCACCATCCCGATCAACGCCGCCCCCAGAAGGAGCAGGCCCGTCATGGAAAATGCCAGAAAGATCGACAGAGAGGACAGAATGATCAGTGTCCAGAACCACCATCGCTGTCGAACGATCGAGGCTGTGCCGCGGAAGTACGGCACAATCAGCATCACCAGCGTGGCCGTGGCATATCCGGACAGCGACGACGGCTCGCTGAAGATCGATGTGGCACGGTAGAAGTTCTGAAACTTCAGGGCGATCTGACCTACCTCCTCTACGTCGCCAAGTCCTCTCGTGAACGACACATTGCTGATGTCGATCCAGGCAAGAGGCCAGTCGAACACGCGAGCCGGAAGCTGGTACAAGCCATAGATCATCACCACCGTTGCAACGGTAAAATGGACGCGCAATGCACGAATCCAGTCGTCGGCCGAGATAGGAAGGCAGAGAAAGACGAGTCCCACCATCCACAGGTAGATGAAGTGAGCGTAGGTCTTGAGTGTTTGCGTCACCACCGGCGCCGAACCACCAAGGGCAACAGCGGCTGCAGAGATGGTCACGGCTGCAAGGATAGCCACCAAGCCCACAATGCTGTAGCTGCGTGGCAACTGGATGGGTTGGCCCAACCATAGCCATCGATAGGCCGCAATGAAGAAGACACCCACGAGGGAGAACTCTAGGGGTGTAACGCCGAAGCCACCAATCGAAAACAACTGTGTGATTCCGAGAACGGAACTGACCACCAGCCATGAGAGGTAGTACGGCATCACAGAATAGTCACATCGAGGTGATAAAGCTCTTCGATCGTGCTTACCGGCAACTGGCACACACCATTACGACACACCTGCACCTGCGGTAGATTGCCATCGGCACTATTCTGCCACACCAGCACAGCATTGGGTGCAAACAGTCCTCCAAGATACCGGCCTGCCTCAATCAGGAAGGGATCGTTTGGAGCACCACAGAGCCGAATCTCTGTGGTGCCGCACATCAGTCGATCCCAGACACATAACAGCATGCAGAAGCCCGGAGCCATGCGCTCCATCATTGCCGCATAGGACGTCACGGCTGCATGGGCAGCATCGGTGTACCGCTGGTCATTGAGGGTCGCTCCCAGATCGGCCAGCAACCATGCAGCCATGCTATTGCCGCAGGGATAGGCGGAATCAAACCCCTCCTTGCGGCGTACGGGAACATCCGTGTTGCGAGCCGATGTCATCACGAGTGTCTCTCCAGCAAACTCGCGGAGGATCTCGTCGGCATGCCATGTAGCATCGTGCAGATAGCTCGCCTGTCCAGTGGTGTGGTACAACTCAACAGATGCCCAACCAATGGCTGCGTGGTCGTCCAGCATGGCTGGAACGGCGCGGTGACCGTTGCGGTAGCGATGAACCCACGATCGACCACCCTCGCCACCACAACATCGCTGCACGTCGGCAAATGCCCGCTCGGCAAGGTCAACTAATCGCTGTGCGGAGAATGTCCTCCCAGCGCGTGCAAGTGCGCCGATCATCAGACCGTTCCAGTCGGTGAGCACCTTGTCGTCGGTGAGAGGCGGGATCCTTCTGCGACGGACGTCTTCTAACGTGTGGCGAATCCGCTGCCACCGTTCGTCGAGGATCGTGCGCGCAAGTTCTCCAGCCTCGGTTTCCACCGTACATGGGATGTGCAGGATGTTGGCTGGAAGGGGGCTTCCGGTAGCCTCATCGTGCATGTTGCCGTCCGGACATACGCCAAAGTGTTCCGCCATCCACTGCACGTCCTCCTCGGACAGCAGGGTGCGCAGTTCCTCGTACGACCACACGTAATACTTCCCTTCCACACCCTCAGAGTCGGCATCCTGAGCACACAGGAATGCACCGGTCGGACTTGTGAGGTTGCGTTCAACGTAGTCGGCGATGTCCAGTACCGTCGTGCGGTACAGCTCACGGCCCGTGAGTTGCCAAGCTTCTACGTAGGCCAACATCGTCATGGCCTGATCGTAGAGCATCTTCTCGAAGTGCGGCAACAACCACTGCTGATCCGTACTGTAGCGATGTATACCCCCACCAACATGATCGTAGATTCCACCAGCGCGCATGGCATCAAGGGTAGAGGTGGCCATGCGGAGCAACTCCGTGTCGTTGTTCCGCACACCGATGCGAAACAGCAGCAGCAGGTGATGCGGGGATGGAAACTTCGGCTTCGTCCGGAAACCACCATACGTGGCATCAAATGTCGCACGGTGGTGCTCGGCTACAGCCGCAAACACCGATTCGGGCATTGCTCCACGGTAGCTCTCCTCAGCCCCCTGCTGAAGTGTCTGAATGATCTGCGCAGCCGAGGCGTCGATCTGCTGTCGATCGTGAACCCAGGCGTGGTGGACCCTTGTGAGCAGCTCACCAAAGCCAATGCGTCCAGATCGTGACTCTGGGGGGAAGTACGTACCAGTAAAGAACGGCCGACGTTGAGCATCACTCATCACGGTAAGGGGCCAGCCACCGTGGCCGGTCATCGCCTGGCACACGTCCATGTAGAAGGCGTCCACATCCGGACGCTCCTCTCGATCTACCTTGATGCAGACGTAGTGCTGATTCAGGAGCTCTGCAATTGCAGGATCATCGAAGCTCTCATGTGCCATCACGTGGCACCAGTGACACGTTGCATAGCCGATGCTGATCAGCACCGGGCAGCCACGACGCTCTGCCTCGGCAAAGGCGTCATCACACCACGGCCACCAGTCAACCGGCTGATTGGCATGTTGTTGCAGGTAGGGGCTCTGCTCGGCGGCTAACCGATTACTCCGACCCACCGTACACCTTACCAATGGTTGGGATGAGGTACTCAGCAAAGGCCCGCTCGAACGAATAGGCCGGGCTCCATCCCCAGTCCGTGCGAGCGGCCGAATCATCCACGTTGGCACACCACGTGTCTACAATGCCCTGACGCTTGGGATGTGGGGCATAGGTGATCTCCGCTGTCGGGAATGACTGACGCACGCGCACGGCAATCTCTTCGGCTGTGGGTGCAAACGCTCCTACGTTGTACACGCGCCGTGTAAGGGCCTCGGCGGGAGCGGCCGCCAACTGGAGCAGGGCCTGCACGCCATCGGGCATCGTCATAAACGGGATCTGCGTATCGGGCCGTACGAAACAGGCATAGGGTACGCCTTTCGCCGCTGCATGGATCATTTCCGGGGCATAGTCGCTTGTACCTCCACTTGGCACTGTCGTGGCCGAAATCAATCCAGGGAAGCGCACAGCACGGAAGTCGATCGTCTTTCTACCGGCATCCTCCGTAAGCTGACCGAAGTGGTCGCTCATGTAGCCTCCTAACTGTTCACAGTACACCTTGTTCACACCATACATCGTGGTGGGTGTCAGGAACTGATCCTCATGGACGGTACCGGCCGACTGTTTCTGAGCTAGCGTCGGAATGCCGTACACGGCAATCGTGCTGGGGAAGAGGAACTTCACCACGGTGTCGCGTCGCAGCGCAATCCTCCGTGCTGCCATGAGCAACTGCATCGTACCGTTGACGTTCACCTTGTGGGCTAGCTCTGGATTCTTTTCCGCACTCGTCGACAGCAGTGCGGCGAGGTGGTACACCTCGTCGATGTCGTACTGTTCGAGGGCACGAACGAACGTCTCATCGGAGATATCGCCCTGCAACACCACATCGGCCATTGCAGCAACGTGCCCATCCAGTGGGCGCACGTCCATCGCTACAACGGTGTATCCTCCACGATGCCGGAAGGCCTCCAACAAGCTGTGGCCGATCTCCCCACCTGCGCCAGTTACCAGTACGGTCGTCATGTAGATCCTTTGATGTGATATCTCTCAGTTGGTTCAGCTGTTGCTAAGCTGGAGTACGATCTGTTGGGCTTCCTCAGCGGCGGCTTCCGCAAAACGCTCTGATTGGTCGGCGTAGAGGATACTGCGACTAGCATTCACCAGTGCCGACCCTCCGGCATTGGCCTGGGAAATCTGACGTGGATCACCGCCCTGCGCTCCAACACCTGGTATGAGCAGATGAGCGTCAGGGAACAGCCTGCGAATGTCTGCAAGCTCGTCGGGATGCGTTGCTCCCACCACAAATCCCCGTTCTGCCGGTCCCTGCCACGAAAGAGCCGTCTGCATCACCTGCAGATAGAGTGGTTGTCCCTGCACCTGCAGGCGCTGGAAATCGGCAGAACCACGGTTACTCGTGAGTGCAAGCACGTAGACGCGCTTCCCTTCGTAGGCCAGGAAGGGTTCGACGGAATCGCTTCCCATGTAGGGGGCTACCGTCGTGGCATCGGCACGCAGGTCTTCGAAGACCGACCGTGCATAGGCCGCCGACGTGTTTCCGATGTCACCACGTTTGGCATCGATGATGCAGTACGCATCACCCACAGCCTCTCGAACAAGGTACAGGGCGTCCATGCCTAGATGGCCATACTGCTCGAAGAACGCCGTGTTGATTTTATACGCCGCAGCAACGCCACGCGTGGCTTCCACGATGGCTGTTAAAAATGGAGCTACCGACGACGGGTCAGCCGAAAAATGCGCCGGAAGTCGCAGAATATCCGGATCGAGACCAACACAGAGCCCAGGGTAGACAATCATGGATGCAAAGATAGTCCGCGCGTCGTTCGCATGACGTTCGCGTCGCGTTCGCGGGACCGACTACAATACGCGAAGGGTGGTGTTCGTCATCCACCCTGTCCCCGTATACACGTGATGTGTGGTTGGTTCCCCGACTCCAAGCCGTTACGGCTTACCACACGTCCCACCAGAGATGCCCGGCTGCGCAAACGTCCCTCCCACCCCTGCGCGTCGGGCATCTCGTTTTTTTCGCCGAAAGCCCCGTACTTTCGAGGGCTTGTTGTGACTCTTCGTTCACTACTCCCCGTCCTCTATGAATCGTGTGCTATCCCTCTCCTTGATGTTCTGCGTCCTTGTGGCAAGTAGCGCTTGCAGCAGTGCACCGTCTAAGTCTGACAAGCCTGTCGCTGAATCGGCCGGTTCAACAACCAAGAATGCCATTAAACCGTACGACAAGGTCATCACCAAGGGAGCAGTCTCTGACACGGGCCTGGTGATTGTACATCAGATTGATGACTCGTTCTTCTTCGAGATGCATCCTGACCTCTTTGGACGGGAACTCCTGTTAGTCACGCGCCAGGCCAAGACGCCGGCGGTAGGTTACGGCGGTGAAGAAGTCAATACCACGGTGGTGCGGTGGGAGCGTCGCTACGACAAGATCCTACTCCGCGCTGTGAGCTACGTGAATGTGGCCGACGACTCTCTGCCGATTTCCCGTGCCGTGAAGTCCTCGAACTTCGAAGAAATCATCGAGGCCTTCCCCATCAAGGCTTACAACAAGGACTCGAGTCGGGTGGTGATTGACGTCACCCCCATGTTCACTTCCGACGTCGGGCTACTCACTCCCGGCGAAGGCGTTCGGAAAGAGTACAAAATCAGCCGCCTGGACAAGGATCGGTCGTACATCGACTTCATCCATGTCTTTCCAGAAAACGTCGAAGTTGAGAACGTCATCACCTTTGCAGCCAGTCAGCCGGCCCAGACTTCATCGTCGAACACGATGACGTTTACCATGCACCATTCGATGGTGCTCTTGCCGGAACAGAAGATGATGCCACGACTAGCAGATCCACGCGTTGGCTGGTTTTCGCTCCGCCAGACGGACTACGGACGAGATGAAAACGAAGCGGTGCGTCGAGAGTACCTACTTCGCTGGCGCCTCGAGCCGAAGGACACCGTGGCCTTTCTCGCCGGCGAGCTTGTAGAGCCCATCAAGCCCATCACCTACTACATCGATCCGGCAACGCCTCAGAAGTGGCGGCCTTGGCTGAAAAAGGGCATCGAAGCATGGAATCCAGCATTTGAACAGGCTGGCTTCAAGAATGCCGTGCGCTGCCTCGAGCCCCCTACTCCCGAAGAAGACCCCAAGTGGTCGCCAGAAGACGCCCGGTACAGCGTGATCCGGTACTATGCGTCACCGATCGAGAATGCCTACGGACCGAACACGCACGATCCCCGTACTGGCGAGATTCTTGAGTCGGACATCGGTTGGTACCACAATATCATGAAGCTGCAAACCGGATGGTACTTTGCTCAGGCAGTGGCCGATCCGATGTCGCGGAAACTGCCGTACAACGACTCACTCATGGGAGAGATGATTGCCTTCGTGGCGGCACACGAGTTCGGCCACACCATCGGCCTGCCGCATAACATGAAGGCTTCGAGTGCCTATCCAGTGGATTCGCTGCGGAGTCGCACGTTTACCGAGGCTTACGGCACAGCGCCAACCATCATGGACTATGCACGCTTCAACTACATCGCCCAGCCAGGTGATGATGCAGCCATGTTCCCGAAGGTTGGTCCATACGACTTCCACGCGGTGCGCTTTGGCTACCGCCCCATTCTAAATGCTTCCACTCCTGACGAAGAGCGCGACACCCTCCATGCTTGGGCTACGGTAGCAGAATCCAATCCAATGCTCCGTTTTGGTGCACAACAATGGCAAATCGTAGACCCCACGGCGCAGACCGAGGATCTTGGCGACGATCCGGTTGCAGCATCCACCTACGGTGTGAAGAATCTGCAGTTTGCTATGACGTACCTCTACGACGCCACCTTTGCAGAAGGGACGTCCTTCAAACTTCTTGGTGAGAGCTACGAAGACATCTTCAACCAGTGGCGGCGCGAAATGGGACACGTCGCCAACGTCGTAGGTGGTGTCGAGATCACGCGGAAGGTCTTCGGCTCGGAGGCCGGCCCGGTGTATACGCCGGTAGCTGAGCAGCGCCAACGCGCGGCCGTGCGCTTCCTAGGGTCCTACGTGTTTACAGCTCCGATGTGGCTGCTGGACTATCGCATCATCGATCTGCTCACAGGAACAGACTACGTTGAACAGTTGCAGGGGGCTCAAGCATCGGTGTTACGCACCGTGATGAGCAGCGACAAGCTCCTCCGCATGCTGGAGCACGAGGCTCGCGGTGATACTGATACCTACACGGTGAATGAGCTGTGTGCAGACCTTGAACAACTCCTCTTCACCGAACTCTCCAGCGGTACTCGTCCGGATGCGTTTCGGCGGAACCTGCAGCGGGCCTACGTGCAGAACCTGATCGCCAAGTCGACGAAGCGTGCGGGACCAGCACCATCGGGCATGGCACGATTCATGGCGGAGGCCGATACGTACAACTCCGATGTTCGCGCGATCTGTCGTGGACGTCTCCAAGAACTGGCCACAAAATTGGAGCGTGTTCGTGGGGATGCCGAAACCAAGGCTCATTGGGCAGATCTGCGTTTGGAGATTCTGCGTGCCCTAAGTGTTCAGAGTGTTCAGCCATCAACAAACTGATATGACGCAGATTCGACTCACGACTCCCACTCCCTTCGGCATTGCGACGCTGGTCGTTCGCGTGCTTGTGGGCGGCTACGTGATGTTTGCTGCTGTCCCGAAGATTGCCGACCCCCTTGCCTTTGCCACCAGTATTGGTCACTACGAGCTGCTGCCTTCGGCAGCCGTCAACGCTTTTGCGCTGGTGATACCCTGGCTGGAGGTACTCGTAGGTACGGCCCTTGTCCTCGGCTTGCGCCTGAGAACGTCTGCCATCCTCACGGGAGTCTTGATTCTGGTCTTTACTGCAGCTGTGGCGTGGGCCGTGCTGCACAATCTTCAGATCGACTGCGGCTGCTTCGGCTCGCAAGGTGGTGAGGACGTGAGTTGGAGCAAGGTGTTGAAGAACCTTGCCATGGTGGCGGGCTGTGGTCTGATTGTGTGGAAACCTGAGTCATGGTTACGACTGGATCACTAAACGTGCATCTCCAACGTACTGGCAGGCAGCCCATCGTTACCGATGGATCGATGGCTGCGGAGCTGCTCCGCCGCGGTTTTGCCGAGCGTCCGGCGGACCGCTACAACCTGACCCTTCCAGCCGTGATCGAGCGGATCTACGGAGAATTCATCGATGCCGGAGCAACGCTGCTCCAAAGCAACACGCTTCATAGCAACCGCTACGCCCTGGAAGCGGCCCACCTCTCGGCACGGGTCACGGAGCTGAACCGAACCGGCGTATGGCTGGCTCGGCAGGCAGCAGGTACCACTGCCGTCGTTGCCGGTGTGATTGGCCCTACCGGCCGCCAGGCTCAACCGCTCGGACCACTGCACACACAAGACATGGCCAGCTGTTTTACGGAACAAGCCAAGGCCCTGCTGGCCGCCGGCTGCGACCTGGTGATGCTCAAGTCGTTCATCGACATTACCGAGCTTGAAATCGCCATCGATGCCGTGCGCAGCGTGAGCGCGGAGATCCCCCTGATTGCATTGAAGTCGTTTCCAGAAGATGGAGCGATTCTGGCCGGCCCCTTCCCCACCATGGTGGCAGAGCGTTTGTCTACCCACGGCATTCAGGGAATAGGCTCGAACGGGACGGTAGGTCCACAGCGCATGGTGGGCATCGTTGACGCCCTGCGGGCCAGTCACCTTCCACTGGTGGCACTGCCCGATGTTGGTATTCCGACGATGATTGATGGCGTGCCGCGATACGATGCCGACCCCTCCTATGTAGCTCAGGCAGCCGTGCGTCTTGTGGAGCGTGGTGCATCGATTGTTGGCGCCGATGGTGGGGCAACCATCGACCATGTGCGGGCCGTAGCTCAAGCCGTGAAGAACAGTACCGTGGGGTCTGCGCCGGTGTTGACACTCTCGCATCGGGACCGCCAGACCATGGTGCACGAACTACTACCGCCGACAACCTTTCAGGAAGCACTTGGTCAGCGTTTTGTTACGACGGTGGAGCTGGATATTCCTCGTGGTCTGGATATGCAATCGGTGATTGATGGAGCAGCCTACCTACGAGAACACGGCGTGGACGCTGTGAACATTAGCGATGGTGCCCGCGCTCGGTTGCGCATGAGCCCAATTGCCATCTCGCGCGTGGTGACAGCCTCAACCGGCATGGAATGCATCACCCACTTGGCATGTCGTGATCGCAACATGGTAGGTTTACAAAGTGAAGTCCTTGGAGCCCATGCCTTGGGAGTCCGGAACATTCTGGCGGTGACCGGCGACCCCACGCATATCGGCGACTTTCCCGTGGCCACCAGCGTGTACGACGTGGACAGCATCGGCTTGGTGCGGGCCCTGCATCACATGAATCAGGGTAAGGATCTTCTTGGCAATCCCTTGGGCGGAAGCACAGGGTTCTGTATCGCCTGCGCCGTGAACCCTGCTGCCGATGACCTTGAGAGGGAGTTGGATCGACTGGCGCAGAAAGCCGAACAAGGAGCACATGTTGCCTTCTCACAGCCGCTCTTCGACCCGGAGGTCGTTGATCGATTCTTGGATCGGATTGCTGGGATCAACATCAGATTCGTGCTCGGTGTGATTCCGCTTCGTACGTTGCGTCATGCAGAGTTTCTGCACTACGAGGTTCCCGGCATGACCATTCCTACCTGGGTGCGCGACCGGATGCGCCAGGCTGGCGACAGCCCAGAGGCGGCCACAAGCGTAGGCATCGATCTGGCGGTGGAACTCCTGGACGCCGTTCGACCGCGCATCGACGGCATGTATCTGATGCCACCGTTCAAAAAGTATGATATTGCTGTAGAGATCATCAACCGTGTGTCTTCAACCGTGTGAGAATAGTATGAGGTTAGCATCATGAGCGACTACTCCAGCTCCACGAACCCCTTCGGCGGCAACTACGAGCCGCATGTTGCACCGGCCGAGCGCGTTGGCTTTGGTCCACGGCTTGGTGCATGGATCATCGACCTGCTCCTATCACTGTTGTTCGGCATCTTGCTGGGCGTCCTCCTGCAACCACTGAATGTTGGTATGCCAGCTTCAATCAGTGAGAACCTCGCCGCCATGCAGGAGACGTACGAAATGTTTGGAGTGGATGCCGCCACTATCAGCGTCGTGAATGCATGGTATCCCGCTCTCACGTTAGGCGGCATCATCGCCGCGATTATGTACGCGCTGATTGAGGGTTTGAGCGGAGCATCTCCCGGCAAGCGCATTCTGGGCATTGTCGTTGCCAACCAGGATGGAACAGCGGGAACCACGCGCGCATGGATGCGCCGTTGCCTTGTGAAGCACGTGTCTGCCTTTCTGAACATCTTCACGCTGTTGCCGGTATTGGCCTTCGTGGCAGATATCGGTTCATTCCTGGGTTTTGTCGTGTTCATTGGATGTTTCTTTGTGTTGGGTCAAGAGCGGTTGGCTCTGCACGACCGTATTGCCACAACGGCGATCTATCATCGGGAGGATGTACAGTAATGGTCTACTATGCCGACTACCTGCAGCTGGACAAGATTCTCGATGCCCAGGCCCTGGAAAGCGATAAGCATGGTGCTCATGCCCACGAAGAGCTGCTGTTTATCGTGACCCATCAGGCCTTCGAGCTATGGTTCAAGCAGGTACTGGCCGAGGTAGCCTCGGTGATCTCGATGCTGGACTCCGACTACGTTGCCGAGGCAGATCTGGCGCTATGTCTGCATCGCCTTCGTCGCGTCAACCGCATCATGGAACTCCTGTGCGATCAGTTTACGATCCTGGAGACCATGACACCGAGCGAGTTCATGGACTTCCGTGCCTTTCTCAACCCGGCTAGCGGTTTTCAGTCGATGCAGTGGCGCATTTTAGAACGGACGATGGGATTGGCTCAGGATCGTCGCGTGCTGCAGCATTATACCGACGCTCTCCGGCAGGAGCACCGTGCGGAGCTGGATCGCGCAACAAGTGGTCCCACACTGTTCGACGTTGTTACGAGATGGCTGGAAAAGATTCCCTTCATGCACACCAGCGACTATGCCTTCTGGACGGAGTATCGAGCAGCCGTCCACCGTATGCTCGACAACGACCGGGCCGAAGTGCGGATCCTTGCCGAGGCCGAACATCGCGACCCTGATCCGGCCCTCCGTCAGATCGATGCCAACCAAGCAGGGTTCGATGCCCTCTTCGAGGCTGATCGTTACGCCGAACTGATAGCACACGGCAGCAGGCGGATGTCACAAACGGCAACGCTGGCAGTACTGTTTATCTCCACCTATCAGCGATATCCCTTGCTGCAGATCCCGTATCAGTTTCTCGATGCTATCGTAGAACTCGACCGCCTTGTGTCGGTGTGGCGGTACCGTCACACGATGATGGTGAGCCGCATGATTGGGATGCGCGTGGGCACGGGTGGATCGAGTGGCCATGACTACCTGATGAAGACCACGATGCTGCAGCGGGTGTTCGACGACATCACCTCGTTGAGCTCCTACCTTGTTCCCAGTGCCGTTGCTCCTGAACTGCCGCGGGAGATTGCAACGCGTCTGCAGTTCGTCAACGAATCCCAGTAGGGTCTCCATCGGATCGTCATCATGGGTCTTGCCGATGTTCTTGTCGCAGTGACGGATGTTCTTTTTCCCGACCACTGTCTTGTCACCGGCCAGCCGCTCACGACCACAACCACAAGCCCCCTACCACACGTGAGTCAGGAGGCCCTCGATGCTCTGCTGTTGGCACCTCGCCCTGTGGAACTCCTGCTTACCCTACAACGTCACCACGCTGCTGACGAACTGTTCATGTCGACTGTTCGCGCACTCTATGCCGTGGGCGGAACGGGAGATTGCTCGTCCATCATCTATGCGATCAAGTACGGTGGACGTACCGCCCTTGCCAGAAGCTGTGGCCAGTGGATGGCTCCGTTGATTGCTGAACTGCCGCGCACACCAACGATGCTGGTACCCGTACCCATCCACCCGGCTCGGCGACGCGAGCGGGGCTATAATCAGGCCGAGGAACTCGCCCACGGCATAGCAGCCGTCACCGGTATTCCCGTAATGGCAGCCATTCGACGCACCGTGCATACATCATCACAAACCACCTTGGCGGATGAGCAACGGCAGCAAAACGTACGCTCGGTGTTCGCGCTCACTGAGTTGCCAGACCCTTCAATCCTGCAAGGGGCTGTCTGTGCGCTGATCGACGATGTGTGCACCACTGGCGCAACGCTCAATGCCTGTGCCGAGGTGCTCCTGCAGGGAGGTGCTGCCCGCGTCGATGCTCTCACCTTCGGAGCGACGGTGTAGCGACGGTTTAGGGCGTATTTTGCCGACATGCGCCATGTACGATTGCTCCTGCTGATGGTACTCTGTTCCGTTGGCATTGTCCAGGGTCAGACCTTTCGGTATGAACTGTTTGACCACGATCACATATCGCCGGACATCTACGCCCAGCGACGTGCAAGGGTTGTAGCGTCGCTGCCAGAAGGTGCCGTTGCCGTGATTCAGTCGGCCGACGTCCGCAATCGCCAGAACGATGTCGACTACGAGTACCGTCAGAACTCCAACATGCTGTACCTGACTGGTTTCCCCCACCCAGGGGCCGTTCTCGTGCTCTGTGGACGTGGCATTCCGGTAGGCGATAGCGTGTACACGGAGGTGTTGTTTGTTCCTAAACGCGATCCCTCGTCCGAACAGTGGACGGGCGTGACGGCTGGTCCGCAGGAGGCCATGGACGTCTATGGCCTACAGATGGCCGCAGTCAGTACGGAACTCGTTCCTACACTCGACCGGCTGTTTGCCGACGAGCGTGGCCAAGATGGCAGCCTATCGAACCTACCTCGCAGCAGTCAACGCCGCCTCTATCTTGATGGCTGGCCCACCAAAAGCATTCCCCTCCTGCTGTTGGGCAAAAACCTGTATATCGATTCCGATGTGAAGCGTGACCTCCGTGAGCGGTATGGCAATATCTCGATCACGTCCCGCCTTGCGGTGTTGGACACGCTTCGGGAGGTAAAGGACACGGCAGAGCTGCGCCTGATGCGCAAGGCTATTGCCATCACCATCGATGGTCACCGACGCGCCATGCAGGCAGCTGAGCCCGGGATGACGGAGTACCAGATCGAGGCCTTCATGGAGTTCGGCTTCAAGCACGGCGGAGCCGAGGACGTCGGCTATCCGTCGATCGTTGGCTCCAGCTACAATGCCTGCATCCTGCACTACACCACCAACCGCCGTGCTGCCAGTACCGGCGATCTCATCCTGGCCGACTGTGGTGCCGAGTACCATGGCTACACGGCCGATATCACGCGCACATTTCCTCTGTCTGGCAGATTCACGAACGATCAACGTGCGATCTACAATATCGTCCTGGAAGCACAGGATAGTGGAATTGCAGCCTGTGTGGCAGGCGCCTCGTTTCGCGCCCCGCATGAGGCAGCGGCCCGCGTGATTGGAAGGGGGCTGGCGGCCCTGGGTATCATCAGTGATGCCAACGATGCTGCCGAGATTCGGCAGTACTTCATGCACGGAACGTCGCACTACCTTGGATTGGATGTGCACGATGCCGGTACGCGCGGACCACTGCGCCCGCAGACGGTGTTAACCGTAGAACCCGGCATCTACATCGCCGCGGGATCGCCCTGCGATCCGCGATGGTGGAACATCGGTGTACGCATTGAAGACGACATCCTTGTCACGCCATCGGGTCCGGTAAACCTCAGTGCGGAGCTGGAACGCACCGCCGAGGATATCGAGGCACTCATGAAGCGGTAGATTTGCGTATGGCTTGTATCCGCTCGATTTCCGGCTTGCGTGCCACACTCGGCACCGACCTTACTCCCGCTCTCGTTGCACGGTATGCATCGGCATTCGGAACCGTGGCACCGCCCGGCCCTATCGTTGTGGGGCGGGATGGCCGCCCCTCCGGCCTGTGGATCGAGCAGGTCGTGATCGGTGCACTCCAGGCCTGCGGACGCTCCGTTCGTGTGGCGGGGATGGTTCCCACACCTACCGTGCAGTTGCTGACCGAGCACTCGGACGCAGCTGGAGGGATCGTCATCACAGCCTCGCACAATCCGGAAGCATGGAATGGACTGAAGTTTCTGGGCAGCGATGGTGTGTTTCTCAACGCCGAGATGAATGCCTTGCTGTGGGACCACGTCGATCAGGACCGCTACGACCTGCGCAGCGATCAGCAACACGGCAACCTTGTCCAACTCGAATCGGCAGTGCACGACCACCTCGAGCGCGTCCTGAAACTGCCAGCCGTGGCAACAGCGCCCTTGGCATCGGGTGAGCGCGTGGTGGTGGATGCTGTCAATGCCTCCGGATCGGTGATCATCCCCCAGCTGCTGCAGCAGATGGGATACGACGTCATCGCCTTGGCCTGCGACGGATCAGGCCGCTTTCCGCACACTCCGGAGCCCCTTCCTGAGAACCTCACAGAATTAGCGCGGGCCGTTGTAGACCACGGTGCCAGTTATGGCGTTGCGGTGGATCCCGACGCCGATCGGCTGGTACTGATTGATGGCAGCGGCACGCCAATTGGAGAAGAATGCACGGTGGCTCTGGCTGCTGCAGCCGTCTACCACGCCGGAGGTCAGGGGCCAGCCGTTGTTAACTATTCAACGTCGCGCATGATTGACGCCGTGGCTCACGGTTATGATCAAACGATCTATCGATCTGCCGTAGGCGAAATCAACGTGGTAGAGCGAATGCGCGCTACGGGGGCCGTGATTGGTGGCGAGGGATCGGGAGGCGTGATCTACCCTGCCTGCCACATGGGTCGGGACAGCGTTGTTGCACTCGCCTGCATCTCTTCCTACCTGCGCAGCCGCAACATCACCCTGCGACAGGCAGTCGATAGCCTGCCACGTCTGACGATGATCAAACACAAGATCGCTGTTGATGCTGGCCTGCCGTTGTCCAGCATACTGGACGATGTACAGATGCAACTCCCTCCGGATGCTATTATCCACCGTACCGATGGCCTGTATGCCTCATGGACCGATCGCTGGGTCCATGTGCGTGGATCGAACACTGAACCGATCATGCGCATCATTGTCGAGGCAGATCGATCTGATACAGCGCACGACCTTCTGAATCTGGTTCAGAAGCTCCTGACACGGCATGAGTAGCGACCTCCTCCAGATCGTCCAGTCCTGTGTGCAGGACGCCGTGGATCGGCTGTCGTGGAGCTGCCCGGTCAGCGAGGTGCAAACGCTGGAGGGACAGTTCCTCGTACTGACACCTGCGGGAGCCTCCAGTCCACGAGCCGTGATCGCGGCCGTGGCTCCGAACCAAAGCCCGTACGACGACGTCGTGCGCGACCGCCTCCGCAGTGTCGCTGCACGCATGCAGATTCCGTGGATGGTGGTCACCTCGATTCGCACCACGCTCGTGTACTCTACCGACGCCGTGACCCAGCGACGCCCACCGTATCAGATGGTACCGATGCAGTGGAAGGGGGCTAGCGTGCACCGTGCCCATCAAACGTTGGCAGCTGCACCACGCGTAGCCTACACCGAATCGCTGCGAGCCTGCTTCGCCTGGCTTCGAGACACCGATCCCCAGACGTTGCCCCCAGATGATGGAACGTTACTCCGCCGACGCTGTATGGCCATGATGGACGAGATGCAGGCTTGCCGGCAGGGCCCATCCGTCACCGTGCAGCTTGTTGAGCATCTGGCGGCGGCAGCCCTGGGATATGCATTGGCAGCAGCGCTGCATCCAGAACTCCTGCCACCGTTCCACGTCCCACGCGGTATCCGCGACGAACGCCTCCTGCTTGATATCCTGCAAGCCTATCTCGCCCACGGACGAAGAGTGGGCTATGATCTGCCGGAACTACCGTATGCAGAAACTGGCGTTGAGCTGGTGGACGAACTTCGACCGCTGTTTACCACCACCATCACCGATCTGCTGGCGACCATTGAGTCAATCCCCTTTCACACGTGGGATCACGAAGCGGTTCAATCACTGCTAGATGGTCTGAGCACGTGGGGTGGCTCGCGTCGAGGTACCGTGGCACCGACGGCAGAGATGATCGAACTGCTCATCGAAGCTGTACAGGTCCCCTCTGCCGGTCCGATCATCATCCGGGAGTATGGTACCTCTGTTGGTGCCTGCTCGCGCTGGCTAGCCCAGCATCGCAGTCACGTCACGGCGATCATCGATCCCGTGGCCATGGCTGCCGAACCGTTCTTGCGCATTCAGGCTGCACTGCACACCACAATACACGACACACATCCTCCAGCCGATGTCGTCGTGGTTTCGATCGAAGACTCGGCAGATGCCGTGCGCATGACGCAGGCCCTGGAGCATGCTACCCGCCCTGAATCTCTGGCCACCACGGGTTCGTGCATCGTAATGCTGCCGCAGCGAGCACTACAGTATCCAGAGTACGATGCCGTACGAGCCGGTTTGCTGCGTGCTGGTGAGGTAACGTGGATATTCAGTAGCGATGCAGAGCCCCTTACACAACCCAATGGTGGATACTGTTTTGCCGTGATCAGCAAAACACGTTCGGGACCTACCTACGCTGCAACGTTTCGCGTGGCTCTTTCCCAGCTTCTTCACACCGTGGGGAATGCCCAAGTTCTGCTGCGATACCTCAGCGCGGGGAAACAGGGAAAGCTGAACGCTGAGGTTGCTGTTCGCTTCTGCGATCGTGACACAGTCCTTGACGGTGATGTCTTCCTTCCAGCCGACGTTCTCCTGGGCGTGGTCGCCAAATTGCAGGCGGCACTGGTGCCTCTGCATACGATGGGAGAAGTCAGCAGCGGCTTGCGCACCGGTGCCAGCGACGTTCTCATCCCGGATGTCCGCACCATCGCCGAGCAGGGCTTGGAAGAAGTGTTCTGGCAGCGACAACTGCCGAACGGAGAAACCATCGACACCGTCACCCTGACGTCGGCTGATGACGTGGACTCGCCACTCGGCCTTCCCCGCTCGGACCGTCGGCTCCTGCTGCTGCCGGCGCAGCGGGCAGAGTTTGAACACTTGCGGGTTGGCGATCATCTGCAACGCGCCGAGCGTGATGGTGTGCATACCCGCCCATCGGTACGTCATCGGTCGCCGTGGTGGTACATCGAGCCCCCTACCATTCCCTCCATCGTGATCCCCAAGGAGCAACGCACACGCTGGTTGTGGGCAGCCAATCGCAGTCGAGCGCACATCAGCGACGCCTTCGTAGGCGTGACGCTCTTCAAACCTGAACTCACCGATCGGCTTGTGCTCTGGATGAACTCCACACTGGGAATGTTCATTCACGAACTCCTCAACGTGCATCATCATGTGGCCGATGTGACGGTCCGCGATGTGCATGAGTTCTTGGTGCCACCGGAGCACCTTCTTGCGGCCATGGATCCGCGACCGTTCAAGGACGTTGTTTATCGACCTGTCGATACCGTGGCGGCGGAACTCGGTACATCGATTCCCGAGGTGGTTCGCCCCGACACGGTTGCACGGGACCGCCGCCGTGTAGACCGCTTCTGGATGGAAGAGGTATTGGGGCTCACGATCGAAGAACAAACCGTGATCTACCGCTTCGTGCTGCATTGGCGAGCCTGTCCGTCCAGTGTTCGTCACCTTGCCAGTGCCATCACCACCGTGCTGGAGCTCCAGCGGTCCACAGAGCTGGTCGGCTCGTGGTATCAGCGGCTGCTCGAGGGCTTCGGTGATGAGCAGCTGCGGCACGTGACCATACCAGCACATGTGACACATGCCGATGCTGTTGATTCGATGTTCACGCCGCAGACGGTGTGTTACCAAGATGCGCACGTGGTTGTCGTGCTCGACTGCCAGTCGTCCGATGAAGCAGAACTGATGTCGCAGTTGATTAACCTGGGTGTGCGATCGGTGGCCCTTCCACAGGATCCACGTGAACACTCCAGACTTGCTCGCGAGGTTAGTGCTTACGCAGTGCGCTATCACCAGCAACTCGAGCAGATGCTGGCTTCTGTTCCAGAGAGCATTCGCAGCCAAGTAGCTGAATCCATCGCCGGAGCCAGTCACGTTTAGTACACCATGTTGCACGAAGCAACATGAGTACTATACCCCACGCGTGGACCCTGACGGATGTCGTCGCCTTGAGTCGCATAGGTCGCATGGATGCCCATGACCGGATTGCGTTGATCTCGACTCACCCAGGATTTCCTGACGCGCTCGAGGCCATCGGTGCGCTAGAACTTGATACACGAGCCGAAGCCGAGCGAATCTGCAACGACGCCGTACTCCACAATATGCGCGTGATCACGTGGTTCGACAGCGACTATCCCGACGAACTGCGCGCCGTGCCAGCTCCTCCACTGCTGCTGTACGTGCGCGGAACCCTGCCTTCGCCACGTACCTCCATTGCCGTGGTGGGCACACGCTCCTGCACGGCCGTCTACGGCAAACCTGTCACCGACCAACTCGTGCGCGACTGGGTCGAAGCTGGTTGTAGCATCGTGAGTGGATTGGCCAGTGGTGTGGATACACTTGCCCACCAAGCCTGTCTCCGCGGTGGAGGCATCACGGCGGCCGTGATTGCCAGCGGCGCGGGTCGTATTAGTCCGAAGGCCGCACTGCAGCTCGCCGACCAGATACTGGATCAGTCCGGATGTGTGGTATCCGAACATCCGTGGCATGTAGCAGCACTACCACCGTACTTTCCAGCACGAAATCGCATCATCGTTGGCATGAGTGCCGCCGTCGTGGTGGTAGAGAGTAAGGAGCGCGGTGGAGCACTCATCACAGCATCCATCGCTCGTGCAGCCCAACGCCCCTTGTGGGCCGTTCCCGGACCAATCACCTCCACGCGATCGATTGGTACCAATCGCCTACTGGCTGATGGTCATGCCTTGCCGTGTTTAGATGCTAGCGACGTGCTGGCGACGCTTCCCATCCAGCAGAACCGCGCCGCCGATCGCCCCCTCCCCAACGAGCTCACTCCATTCCTCGAGGACGCCCATCGAACGCTCACAACAGACGAAATCTCGGTGGCATGGAACTGCAGTGTCTCCGACGTGGGCAGCCGGATGCTCCTCTTTGAGCTAGATGGCTTCGTTGAACAGGTTCCCGGGAGTCAGTACCGACTGCTGTGATTTCGCTAGCTTGCCAGCATGTCCTCGTCACGAAAAGAAGCTCACGTTCAACTCGCGCTGCATGGTCCCGTTGGATTCCGATCAAAAACGTCGGGATTCGAAACCATCGACTTGCCCTACTCGGCACTACCGGAGTTGAACTATGCCGATGTACATACCAGCACTACCTGGTTGAACTACACCCTGGGCCTTCCCCTGATTGTCACCGGCATGACCGGTGGCTACCCCGATGCCGAGCGCATCAATGGTCAACTGGCCGAGGCCTGTGCCGAAGTAGGTGTCGCGCTGGGCGTAGGTTCGATGCGATCAGTTCTGGACGATCCCCGTCACGCCTCAACGTTCTCCGTGGTGAAGGGGGCTGCCGGCACGATTCCCATTCTCGCAAATCTGGGTGCGGTACAGGTAGCGCGTAGTCATCGCCAGCAGACACTACAACGGACACTCGACCACGTCGTATCGCTTGTTGATGCTGCGGCCGTAGCCATCCACCTGAACCCACTGCAAGAGTTAATGCAGCCGGAGGGCGAACCGGAGTATGCCGGTGTCCTGGATGCCATCGCTGCTGCCGTACAGCACAGTCCCGTGCCCGTCGTGGTCAAGGAAGTTGGCGCTGGAATCAGTGGACGTGTCGCCCGGCAACTGGCCAGTGTTGGCGTACACATGATCGACGTTGCCGGTGCCGGAGGAACATCGTGGGCTGGCATCGAAATCCTGCGCCGCGATGATCCCGACGCTGCGGAGGCGTTCTGGGACGTGGGGTGGTCTACCGTCGACTGTCTCCGCCAGGTTGTCGGTACCGTACCTACCGTGATTGCCAGTGGCGGCCTTTCCAGCGGAACTGACCTCGCAAAAGCCCTCGCTCTTGGTGCCAAGATCGGTGGCGTAGCCCGACCGGTGCTCCAGGCTCTAGAGCATGGTGGAATCTCCGGAGTTGTTAGCTTGCTACACAACTGGCGAACCGATCTGCGCCGCTGGTTGTTTCTCACTGGCTCACCATCACTCAACGACTTTGTTAGCATCCTACACCGAGCAGATTGATCAAGCCCTGACGGACTGCCTTGCCGAGTTCACAACACCGGCGGAACTGTACCAGCCCGTCCAGTACCTGTTTGAGGCGGGTGGAAAGCGTGTGCGTCCGATCATCTGTCTGCTGGCCTGTGAGGCCGGTGGTGGCAATCCAGCGAATGCGATGTCTGCGGCGATTGCCGTAGAACTACTCCACACCTTTACGCTCATGCACGATGACATCATGGATCGGTCGCCGATGCGGCGAGGCCGTCCTACCGTGCATGTGAAGTACAACGAGAACACGGCAATTCTCTCCGGCGACGTGATGATTGGCATGGCCATGCGCATGCTGGAGCGAAGTGCCGAGCTGGCTCCGCAACCGATACGTGTGATACAGGCCTTTACGACGGGCCTGATCGAGGTGTGCGAGGGACAGTCCATGGACATGACCTTTATGGAGCGTCACGACGTCACCGTGGATGAATACTTCACGATGATCGATAAAAAGACGGCAAAGCTCTTGGAGATGTCGGCAGCGATTGGTGTATTGATTGCCGGTGGCTCGGATGCGCATCTCCACCACCTGACGACCTTCATGCGAGAAATCGGTATTGCCTTCCAGATGCAGGATGATCTACTGGATCTGGCTGGCTCGCCTGCCTTTGGGAAGGCTCCCGGTGGTGATTTGCTGGAAGGTAAGCGGACATGGATGGTTTTGCGGATGCGGGACCTCTGCCAGATGCCGTCGGCACAGACAGGTCACCGCACCCTGATTGAGAGCTTCTTTGCCAAGAATGGTCTTGTCCCGGATCAAGTGCCGGCCATGACGGCAGCTCTCACAGAGATCGGCGTTCTGGCCGAAGCCGAACAGAAGATCCGCTCGATCACCGAAGAGGCATTTCAGCACCTCTATCAACTTCCGGCCTCACCGGCACGCGAGGCTCTGGCTACTCTTGCCCATCGCTTGATGAGTCGTACCAACTAGTTTCCTGCTCACGCACGACACCGATGAAGATCACCGTACTTGGCGCAGCTCGTTCCGGACGAGCCGCTGCATTGCTGGCTCAACGGGACGGCCATACCGTATTCGTCTCGGAATCCCAACCTGAGCATGCCGTTTCGCAATCACTCGCAGAACTCCGCGCAGCTGGCATCGCCTATGAAGCAGGCGGACATACCGATGCTGCTCTTCGCGCCGATCTCTGTATCGTGAGTCCTGGTATTCCGCCACACCATCCAGTACGGCGAGCCATGGAACATCAGGGCACTCCGGTGATTGGTGAGTTGGAGTTTGCCTCGCGGCACCTGGGCAATCGCATGGTGGCCATCACCGGAACAAATGGTAAAACCACCACAACGGCTCTCACGACACACGTGCTCAATGCAGGGGGCCTTCGAGCTGTGTCGGCAGGAAACATCGGTACACCACTGTCAAGTCTTGTGGGAACGGTGTCCGAGGACACGGTGATCGTTGTAGAAGCCAGCTCGTATCAGCTTGATACAACAACGTCGTTCCGCCCGTTCATTAGCGTGATCTTGAACATCACACCCGATCACCTTGCCTATCACGGATCTTTTGAACAGTACGTGGAGTCTAAGTGGAAAATCTTTGCTCACCAACGCGATGGTGATGTTGTACTTTTGAATGCGGATGATAGCAACGTTGCGCGTGCTCATTCGCATGTTCGGTGCACAACAGCTTTCTTCAGCACACAGTGTGAGGTGGAGGGAGCATTCGTCCGGGGGGGCGATGTGGTGTTCCGGCAGCAGCAACAAGAGGAGTTTCTTATGCCGACTCGCCGTCTAGGCTTAGCCGGGTTGCACAATACGTACAACTCGCTGGCCTCCGCCCTTGCCGCACGCACGTTAGAGCTGCGGAACGAGAACATCCGCGATTCCCTGTCTTCCTTCTCCGGCGTGGAACATCGCCTCGAGCATGTGCGCACGATGGGGTCGGTGCGGTGGATCAACGACTCCAAGGCGACCAACATCAATGCGGCGTGGTATGCCTTAAGCAGCTACGATCGTCCCATCGTCTGGATCGCTGGCGGTCGTGCTGAACAGAACGACTACCCCGCCCTCGACGAGCTCGTGCAAACGAACGTCAAAGCCGTTATCTGCCTGGGTGAGGAAGCCGACACGATCTTCAACCACTGGTGCACGACGAAGCGGTGCGAGAAGGCTCACTCCATGGAGGATGCGGTGCAACGCGCACAGGAGTTCGCTACCGATCATGACGTAGTGTTATTCTCCCCAGCCTGCAAGTCGTTCGATATGTTCGCTAACTTTGAAGAACGTGGTCGGGCATTCAAAGAGGCCGTCGAGCACTTGTCCTGATCGAACGTTTTTCGAGCGACCTCTGTTATAAGGCACCGTGGAACCAATCATTGAACTTCGGGGTCTACGGAAGCACTACGGATCCTTTGTAGCTGTGGATGGTCTGGATCTGACCGTACAGCCTGGGGACGTGTATGGCTTCCTAGGCCCCAATGGCGCAGGCAAGAGCACTACCATCCGGATGATGCTCTCCCTGATTCGTCCGACAGCCGGATCAATTTCGTTGTTCGGCAAGCCCCTTACCACCCACCGCAGCGAAATCCTGCAACGCGTGGGTGCCATTGTTGAACGTCCCGACTTCTACAACTACCTCTCGGCTCGCAAGAATCTGGAGTTGCTTGGAAGACTATCGCATGCCGACGTCTCCGAGAAGAACATCATGCGTGTGCTAGACATCGTTGGCCTGGAAGCCCGGGCAGGTAGCAAGGTCAAGACCTTCTCGCACGGGATGAAACAGCGACTGGGTATTGCGCAGGCACTTCTGCATGATCCGGATTTGATTGTCCTAGACGAACCCACAACGGGTCTGGATCCGCATGGTATGGTGGATGTGCGCAACATCATCGTGAGTCTGGCCCGCGACCACCAGAAGACCATTCTTCTCAGCTCGCACATACTTCCCGAAGTAG
Organism: Candidatus Kapaibacterium sp.; assembly: GCA_030833725.1. Classification (GTDB taxonomy): domain Bacteria; phylum Bacteroidota; class Ignavibacteria; order Kapaibacteriales; family Kapaibacteriaceae; genus OLB6. The sequence goes on from JAURGP010000003.1 coordinate 77,126, forward strand.
AACTCACGGCCACACGCATGGTAATCATCAACCGTGGCAAGGCTATCGTGGAAGGTTCAGTTCAGGACCTATTGAACTCCGGACGGCTCAAGGTCACGGTGGAAACACCAGAGGTGCAGCGAGCGGAGCAGTTGCTCCGCGAGAGTGATTTTGCACCCTACGTGCAATCAACTGGTGAAGGCGCGATCATCCTGTCGCTCCTTCGTGGTGACGTCCATCTCGTTACGAAGTTCCTGATCGATCACAGCGTCCACGTAGAGGGCGTGATTCCCGTGCGCTCGCTCGAGGAATACTTCATCAACATCACGCAGGAGGCAGCATGATGCTCACGGCTATTGGTGTTGAGCTCTCAAAGGTGTTCTCCAAGTGGCGCACCTACATTGGCTTTATCGCTCTCGGGCTACTGATTCCCGTCGTGGTGGTGGCCATGGGCGTCGAGGGCATGAAGTACTTCGACTTTGCCACCGCCAACCTGCAGCAGATGTTCTCGTTCTCTGGAAACCTGATGAACGGATACACCATGAGCTATGTCCTCTTGGGCTCGCTCTACGTGCACGTCCCGTTTCTCGTTACGCTCGTCGCCGGCGACATTCTGGCAGGTGAAGCAACGGCCGGCACGTATCGCTTGATGTTGACGCGTCCGATTTCGCGCTTTACGATGGTGACCTCGAAGTTCATTGCCGTGCTGATTCATACCAATGTGCTAGTGCTCTTCCTTGCCGGACTGAGTCTAGGCCTCGGAGTGATCGTTCTTGGTCCAGGCGAGGTGATCGTGATCCGTGAGAGCATTACGATCATTGCCACCGACGATGCTCTCTGGCGCTTTGCGCTGGGTTATGGCTTTGCCGCGCTGGCCATGACGACCGTAGCCTCAATTGCGTTTTTCTTTTCGTCGTTGGTGGAAAACGGTATCGGTCCGATCATGACCACCATGGCCATCATCATTGTGCTAACGATCATCGCTGCCATTGATGTGCCCATGTTCGATTACATCCGGCCCTTCTTCTTTACCTCGCACATGATTGGCTGGAAAGATTTCTTCAACCAGCCGGTAGCATGGTCGAGTGCGCTCACCAGTGCCGCAGTGCTCCTGGTACATATCGTCGCCTGCTATGTGGGCGCTCTCTTTGTGATTCAACGGAAGGACATTCTCACATGATGCGGTTGGTGTTTGGCGCTGTACTTGCAGCGAGTGCTCTTGCTGGACCGGTGTATGCCTCCACAGCCCAAGAGCTGTTGGAAACAATTCGTACGCGGATGCAGGGGGCAAAAACCTACATCGCCACGATGAAGATCAAGGTGGACATCTCCTTCCTGCAGGCACCGGAAGCCACGGCAACAATGTGGTTCAAGGCACCCGACAAAACGCATATCGAGTCCCCCACCTTTGCCATGATTCCAAAGCAGGGGGCCGACCTGAACGCTATGAAGCTCCTTTCGCAGCCCTTCACGGCCGTGGATGCCGGTACGGAGGCCGTTGGGTCGAAGGTGATGAAAAAGGTTCGGATTCTCCCGATCGATGAGTCCTCAACCGTAGCCGTCGCTACGGCGTGGATTGATACCACGCTGATGGTTCCGGTGAAGGTGTCTACCACGCTGAAGAAAGGCGGCACGTTTGTGGCCGAGCTCACGTACGGCAACGCTGCTGCGCGCAAGTACTGCCTTCCTAGTTTCGCAAAACTGAGCTTTGATGTTGCCAACTTCGAGCTGCCCAAAACGATCAGCGGCGAGTTTCGCAATAGCCAGGACGATCCCAAGAAAGCTGCCGCTTCAGCCAAGGTGGCCAAGGCCGGTGCGAAGGACACCAAGGCCGTTGTCGAGATCCAGTACACGGATTACAAGATCAACGTGCCGATCAGCGACAGTAAGTTCACCGAAAAGAAGAAGTAACCGGGCGGGAAGCCCCTTACCATCCGCTACGGATTCAGGATGATCCCTACAGGGCAGTGATCGCTGCCCGTGACGTCATCTTGAATGAAGGCATTCTTGAGGTTGGGTCGCAGATCCTGGGTGATCCAGTGGTAGTCGATGCGCCAGCCCACGTTGCGCTCGCGAGCCTTCGTGAAGTAGTCCCAGTAGGAGTACTTTTCCGCCGTCTCGGGGTAGTACTCCCGGAAGCTGTCCAACCACCCCTTTTCGACGAGTTCGTCCAGCTTTACTCGCTCCTCTGGCAGGAAGCCGGTCGTCTTCTCGTTCTCCTTTGGACGTGCCAAGTCAATCGGATGATGGGCCGTGTTGTAGTCGCCACACACAACGATGCGTCTGCCATCGGTTCGCTGTTGTTCGCACCTCTCGAACAATGCGTCATAAAAGGCCAGCTTGTACGGCACGCGTTTGTTCCCTTGTGAGCCATTCGGGAAGTAGACCCCATACAGGCTGAGGTCTCCCACCTGGACCTCAATCACACGGCCTTCATTGTCGATGTCTTCAACGCCAATCTTCGTACAGACGTTGTCGGGCTGGATGCGCGTGAGGACACCAACGCCAGAGTAACCTTTCTTCCGTTCGCAGGAATGCCAGAACGTGTGGTAGCCATCCACGGCTCGCACGTCCTCGGGAATCTGATCCTCATCGGCCTTGGTTTCCTGGAGGAACAGCACATCCGGCTTCGTCTGGTGGACGTAGTCGAGAAACCCTTTCTTCATGATGGCACGGATGCCATTCACGTTAAAGGAGATGACCTTCACGCGGCAGCCTCTAGTTCAGCGCGTGTGAACAGAGCCGACAGCTCCAGCCCATCAGCACGGAGAGCGTCTCGCCCACCCTGCTCGCGATCAATCACACAGACGACGTGATCGATGATGGCTCCCAGTGCCGACAAGTCGGCATGCGACAACACCACCTGACCACCACTCGTGATGATGTCTTCTACGATCAGTACCCGCTTCCCCTCTACCGAAGGGCCCTCGGCCAGCTTTGCTGTACCGTACTGCTTCGCCGTTTTGCGCACGAACACCGCAGGGATACCCGTATGCAGGCTTAGAGCCGTGGCAATGGCAATGCCACCCATTTCCAACCCGGCAAGAAGTTCGGTTCCCTCGGGAATCATCGGCGACATCGCCTCGGCCACGGCACGCAGAATCTCGGGATCGGACTCGAACTGATACTTGTCGAAGTACACGTTACTAACGGCTCCACTACGAAGTGTAAAGGTGCCGGTGATGTGAGCTGTGTGAAACAGGCGCTGAGCAAGTGTTGAACGGTTCATAGCACAAAGGTACAACGGCAGCGTCATTGCAATGAAACACCATCACGAACCGTAAGTTTGCTGTCGTGATTCTTCACCGTATGTGGACGTCCTATGCTCGCCCGTTCTCTTGCCTTTATCCTGGCCATTCCGCTCCTAATCCTCCTCACCTCCTGTGCGTCCGTAAACACCTGCGTTGAGGGTCTTACCCGCTCGAACTTTCGGGTGATGCTTACCAAGGGTGCCTGTTTCGGTGCCTGCCCGGTGTACGATGGAACGATCTATGGCGATGGCACAGTGGAGTACATCGGCCGGATGCACACGCAGCACGAGGGTCAGTGGTCGGGTACGGTTGATGCAACCACGCTGTGTACGTTAAAGCGCCTCATCGAGGAGAACAGCGTGATGACGATGAAGGAGAACCACGTCAACACGGACGTGCAGGACGCACCAATGCGCACGCTCACGATCGAGATGGAAGGTCAGAAGCGTGTGATCCGATGGAACCTCGGCATGCCCGAACAGGTTCGCGACATCGAAGCGCTCATGGTGCGGTACACCCACGAAGCAGCCAGCTCGGCTACTTCACAACCCCAACGTACAGAAACGCAATCCCCCCGGTAAGCTCCCGATAGGTTGCCGAGGCGTATCGCCCCGTGCCCATCATGATGGCCGTGAAGTCTTCCCTGCAGGGGAAGGCTGCCGCTGTATCTGGCAGGTAGGTGTACGCTTCACGATGACCGGTGATCAAGCCCCCTACCATCGGCATAACGTGCTTGCTGTACCAGCGGTAGAGCGTACCCAGCACACCACGCGGCTGACCGAACTCCAGCACGACCACGCTGCCGCCGGGACGCACAACACGGGCCATTTCCGAAAGTGCACGGGCTGGATCGTCCACGTTGCGGATACCAAACGAGATGCTTGCCACATCAAATGAGTCGTCGGCATATGGCAGGGCCATGGCATCGGCCACGGCAAACTCCACATCCAAACCTCTCTGCTGCGCCTTGCCCGGAGCCGACTGCAGCATATCGGCGTTGAAGTCGGTACCAATCACCCTTCCGTGCGCACCAACAACCTTCTTGAACGCCAGAGCCAAATCCCCGGTGCCGGTGGCACAGTCCAGCACCGACATCCCTGGCTGAACCTTACTGGCCCGCACCGTGGCTGCACGCCATAGGTGATGGATACCAAACGACAGAATTGTGTTGGCGCGATCGTAACGCGAGGCGATGCTCGAAAACATCGTGTGGACGGCTTCACTCATGGGTACAAAGGTATGGCCTGTGGGCTTCGTAGATCACGAGAGTATCCGCTCCACCGTATTCCATGCTCCCAGCATCACAGCTGGAGTTCCCTGGCCGGGGAAGGCCGTGTCGCCAATGTGGTACAGTCCTGGAAACGGCGTCTGATTGGGCGGAAGCGTGAGTAGAGGCTGGCGTGTTGCGTGCGGCAAGCCCCCTACAAATCCATGGTGGCGATGTGTGTACTTCACCCACGTCCACGGCGTGCCCGCGTCCTCGTGAATCCACTGCATGCCGTCGAACTCGTGCATGCGACGTTTGATGTAGGCAACCATCGCTCGCGTCATGATGGCCTTGCGTTCGGCATGTTCTTCGGGACTCAGGCCCTGCCAGTCGTCGATGCGGGCATGCGTGCTGACGGTTACCGTGCAATGACCCACGGGAGCCTTCTGTGTATCGCCCGGACGGGAGATGGTCAGAAAGAGTGAATCGGAGTGTACCCACGGCAGCGGTTCGTCCAGATGCAGCTGCACGTACGGACTCGCTACAGAGGGAACGCCGTCGAGGGCAAAGTACAGGGTAAGGGCGCTCCATACCCGTGGGAATCGCTCTGCATGCTTTTGAAACCATCGCGCAGGACCTTGATCTGCATCACCACTCAGCAGCGACGCCATGTTCCAAATCGGAATCGAGGAGACCACCGTAGCAGCATCGTACACGTCACCGTTGGCACAGGTGACTCTCCACCGCCGATCATGCCGTTCGATGGACGTCACCGCGCGACGGAACTTCACCGTACCACCGTTCTGCGTGATGCTCCGTAGCAGCAGAATGGCCGGACGCACCATACCACCCACAGGGTAGTACGTTTCCGACGGATAGGTCAGGCCCATCGCTCCGGTCAGGTAAGGGGCTCCGGCAGCGTTGTTCTGGGTGCTGATCAGAAGCTGTTCATCTACGAAGCGCCGAAACGTCGGATCATTGTCTACACCATACTGTTGCATCAGATGGCGAACCGGCCGAACCAGACCCGGTAAGAGCGGAAGTGAGACAAGGTTGCGCGGATCGACCATGCGCATCCAGTCTCTCATCGTTACCGGTGGGATGTAGGACTTACCATCGATAAGGCTCCACACCTGCTCTTCCAGGTGATAGAGCTGCTTCCAGAAGCCCGGCTGGTCTCCGCTAAAGTGCTGCTGTGCTTCGTGGATCCATGAGTCGATGGAGGCGTGGCGCACAACGTCGGCGTGTGGCATTCGAATGACCATGCCGGGATCGACGCGCTCGAAGGCTGGCTCGATGCCAAGGTGGGCAAACACACGGCCGGCAGGACGATCCGGACGAACCGCGGAGAAGGTTGTAGCCCCAACATCGAAGGTGTAGGGGCCGGTCTTGAAGAACGAGGCACAGCCACCAAGGGTGTCATGGGCCTCTAGGACGGTCACGCCACGGCCTTCGGCAGCAAGTAACGCAGCAGCAGCCAAACCGGCGTAACCAGCGCCGAGGATAAGCGTCTCAGTGGAGTGGGGTGTCACTAGTGGTCGCACAAGAGCGAGAAACACATAATTGTGGCACGACGTTCCTGTATTTTACAGGCTTGACAGGTTGAGGTTCAGTTGACGTTCAGTTGCCGTTACCAGGTTTAGGAGTCCCGTGATGAAACGTATCGTATTGATCATCGTCGGTTTGTTCGCCGCTGGTGCAACGTTGCATACCGTTGCCCAACTCACCCCCGAGATGGAGGGTTCGAAGATCATGCGTCGGTACACCGACTACAACAGCCGCCGCGTGCCAGAGGGAGTCGTACTCCCGAATGACGTACGTGCTGTGGCCATCGGTGCCGTGCAGCGCATGGAGCGCTCCAAGATCTTCAACACCGTACAGGCTGAGCAGCCCGAATGGGTCGTGTTTGGTCCGAACTCCACGGCCGGACGGATCAAGTCGATCATCGTGCACCCTACGACTCCAGACGTTGTGTACGTAGGTGCTGCCGCCGGAGGGGTGTGGAAGACCGAGGATGGAGGACTGTCGTGGAACCCGCTATTCGACGACGGTAACGCCATCGCGATGGGTTCCCTGTGCTTCGAGCCGGGAAACCCCGATGTAATCTACGCCGGCACTGGTGAACAGGTGACGAATTCTACGATCTTCCTGGGTGCTGGATTGTTCCGCTCCGAGGACGCTGGTGAAACATGGACGACCGTAGGCCTCACACACGTGGGTTCGTTCTCTCGCATCTACAGCCATCCCAAGAATCCCGATCTCCTGATGGCTTCGTGTATGAATACCAACGGCGGCGTGTACAGAAGCATCGATCGCGGTAGGACGTGGACCCGCCTATATGCCGGCAACGTCTACGACATGTCCATCAACCCCAACGATGAGAACGAATGGTTCATTGCTGCCCAAGACGAGGGAATCCTCTATAGCAACGACGGGGGCGAGAGCTGGACACCGCGCATGCGTGGGCTGATCGGCACCGTGGGTCGCATCTCCGTGCAGCAGAGTCCGATCGACCCCAACGTGCTGCACTGCTTGGCCGAGCTCAACAACCTGGCAACCATCGCCGTGTCGACGGACCGCGGTGTGACATGGGAGCCGCGATACAACGATGCGCGTGGCTGCTTTTTTGCCGGTGCGTGCACACCCGGTGCCAGTCAGGGCTTCTACGACAACTACGCTACGGTATCACCCCACGATGTGAATGTTGCCTTTGTTGGCGGCATCGATATCTGGCGGACAACGAACGGAGGCACGTCGTGGGCGAACATGACCAATGGCTACGGTGACGGCAATGGCGCCAACCTCGTCCACGTCGACCAGCACTGCCTAGCCTTCCATCCCACAGATCCAACAATCATCTATGCCGGCAACGATGGCGGCATGCACAAGAGTACCGATGGTGGATCCACCTGGTTCCAGATCAACAATGGCCTGCAGGTCACGCAGTTCTACTCCTTCGACGTTGATCCTACGCGCCGCGAGCGGGCTTACGGTGGTACTCAGGACAACGGTACACTGGGAACGTTCGGAAACATCGAGTGGGATACGGTGGCAGGGGGCGATGGCATGGTGACCATCGTGAATTGGGCCGATCCCGATGTTGTCTACGGAAACTATCCCAACGGTCAGCCATGGCGCATCAATCTTCGCACGAATCAAGGTCGGGTGATTACCAACGGCATCGACGCTTCGGAGGGTGCCATGTGGGTTGCACCGATGGTGATCTCTCCAGACGATGAGTTTACGCTCTACCATGGTCGACGTCGCGTCTGGCGGACCTTCGACGGCGGCGACTTCTGGTTTGCCGTCTCTCCTCCATTCGTCAACCAGGTATCAGCATTGGCCGTCTCTCCAGCCGACGCTGGCGTCGTTTGGGCCGGCAGCTCCAGTGGCGAGTTAATGGTATCAACCGACGACGCCAACACGTGGACGACGCTCCCCCGCACAGAGCTCTCGAACAACTTCATTAGCGACATTCATTGCTCGCGTACAGATAGCCGGAAAGCATGGATCAGCTTCAGCACCTATGGTACGAAGAACCTATGGGTAACCACCAACCTCGGTGAATCGTGGACAGCACTCTGGGAAACGATGCCCAACGTGCCAGTGAATGCCATCGAAACCCATCCGGACGACGAGAACGTGATCTTTGTGGCCACGGATGTTGGCGTGTTTGTGTCCTTCGACGCCGGCAGAAATTGGGTGCCCTATGGTAAGGGGCTGCCCCGTTCCCCTGTTCTGGATATCAAGGTCAACACCGATTTCGAGTACCTCCGCGTGGTCACGCACGGACGGTCGGCGTGGGAAGCACCACTGGTCCGACTTGCTCCGAATGATCCCACCATCACCCGACCCACCGGTGGGGACGTCTTCATGGGCACGATTCCCACCGTGGTTTCGTGGGGTGGATTTACTCCTCCGGTTCGCGTCGAGTACAGCGTCAACGATGGCCAGACGTGGGAGACTGTGGCAAGCGGCGTTATTGGTTCTGCCCTCTTGTGGAAGGTTCCGAACTGGCCAACGGTGGTGGGACGCATCCGCATCACGTCAGAAACAACACCATCTGAGCAGGTGGTGAGCCGCACATTTACCATCCAGACCCTCATGCGTGGTGGCTTGATCGAACAGACTGCCGTGCCGTGGGTGCCATATGGCTTGGCCTGGGACGGCCGCGGAAGTTTGTGGTCTACCAGCTTCTACTCCAATCAGTTGTATAAACTCAACGCCACGACGTACGAGGTAGAACGCGTTGTTCAGATGCCGTCCTTTATTGGTGACTCGCTGTTTACGGACCTCACGATGGATCGGGCGAATGGCATCCTGTACATGCACCGCATGAACGACTCACAAGGCAACGGCGGTTCGGTGATTGCCATCGACACCAACGGCCAGGTAGTGAATACCTTCACAACACAGGCTCGACGATACCCCACCGGTTTGGAGTACGTCAATGGTAGACTGATTGCTGGTGAGCGTGATGGATTCCAGAAAATCTACACGATGGACCTCTCGGGCGGGCTGATCTCGGAGACCGACAACCCGTACAAAGAGAACTTCGGACCACGCTGTTTGGCTTGGGACGACGTTTCGCGGATGTTCCAGACCAGCACCACCTTTCCATCGAATGGTGGGGCCCTATCAGCGTGCTACATCATCGAAATGGAGCTCAGTGATTTATCGACGGAGACCAACCGTATGGAACTTGTTGGTCCGTCCGGCTTGATCAATGCACGTGGCATCGAGTACGACCGCACCGACAAGAACTTCTGGGTGAGCGACTTCGGAGGCAACATCTACAAGATCGCCGGCTTCGACTTTGTTCCTCCTCCTGTGACATCGGTACGCGAATCAGAAGCTGGCATGGGAAGCATCTCGGCTCATCCCAATCCAGCCTCAACGTCCGTACTGCTCACGATCGATCCCTTAGGCATGGATCGGCATCTAGAGGTCTCCATCGTGGACATGTTCGGTCGGACCGTCACGCATGTGTACGATGGTACGCACGCTGCCGGCCATGCCTTTGTCAAGCGAGTCTCCACAGAATCCATGCCAAGCGGCACGTACCG
>JAURGP010000039.1 GCA_030833725.1 Candidatus Kapaibacterium sp.
ATCGATGTGAGCCGCGTACCCCGTGGCATGTATCTCGTGGAAATCACCGGCTGTGGCGAGAGTCGTACTGTTCCCCTCTTTGTGCAGTAGACCAAGCCCCCTACCGCACCTTCAGCAGTGTGAGCTGCACTTCAGCGCCACCGAAGAAGTCGTCGGTAGCCGTTGTATTGGCATTGGTGGAACCAGCCAGACCCTTCGTAGAAATCGTGGCCTCGGCGCGGATGCCACCCTTCATGTTCCACATCATGGTGCGGCGCAGGTGCTGCGGCCCCGAGGTCGTGCCGTTGGCCTTGATCATTTCGCCGGCGCAGATCACGCGGGCAAGGGGCCAGGAAGCAATCGTGCGCTCCCTGCCACTGGAGGTGATCGCCGTCAGGTGGAGGCTATCCGATGTGGCAGACACCTGAAACACCGTGGATGTAGAAGCCCCTTCCAATTGTAGGGGGCCGGCGGCATTGCGGGCGGTGCCCTTGAAGGCACCGGTGTGTGCCTGCACGCAGTCTGCTGTTCCGGGCGTAAACAGCGATGCCGCTGTGATGAACATCAACGTGGGAAGGAAGAGAGCCACCATTAGTGCACCACCACGGCAACGGTGTACTGTGTGTCAGGACCGGACAAGCCCACGAAGTACGTGCCACGGGCAAGAGCTGGCGTCTGCAGCATGAGCGATGGAGTGCTATCTGCAGGGATGCCTCCCCGGAGAAGTGCAGCACCGTGCAGATCGTACAGCACCCACGACGAAACGGTTGCGTGCTCTGGCCAGCGAACGAGGATCGACGAGCCATCGTACCGAGCTGTGGCTGTGGTAGTGAACAGCTCGTCGTCACCGGAGACGCTCGTAGGCTCCGTACCGATGACAGTCACGGTGAGTTCTTGCTCGGGAGCATCGAAGGCATTTGAAACGATCGTCACCACACCCGTGTCGACACCCACCTTTGTTGGCGTTGCGCACAAGCAGGTGAGCGGATACGATTGAGCCGGTGCGAGCTCGACGGGGAACGACCACTTCAGCGGCGACGTGGTATCGATTGAAAAGACAGCGGCATTGGAATCCACGCGGATGTCCGTCACGGTGACAGCTGTGTCGCCCTGAATACGAATGAACGGATGCTGTGTGACACATATGGTAGTACCTACCGGCGCCGAACCAATCGCACGGACAGAACCCACCGTATAGCGGGGATTCTTTGGCGTGGTGTACAGATAGTCCACGTACCGCACGTTGCCGAGTCGATCAGCCGCTGCCAGGCGCATGAACGATTGCTTAGTAGTATCCACGCGCTGGGCTACGATGATGCGTTCCCGGACACGACCGCCCTCGATGATCGTTGCGGAGTCACTCTGGACGACCATGTTTTGGGGGAATCCCATCGCCGTGGCGCGCATGATTCCGACGTCTGCCTGTGCTGGGAGGCCGCCAGCAGCGGGCGAGTTCGTGTTCTCCGTGCACGTAAACGTGAGCAGGCCACCGTTAAAGCCCGTGATGCGCACCACAGGTGCTGCTGTATCGATTGTGGAGGCCGATCCCGCCAAGCTGTGACGTCCACCCGACTGGACTGCATACGTGCCCGACAGACCATAGCCAGCGCTGTAGCCCACGATTCGCACGCGGCGATCGCCGGCAATGATGGTTGGCGCTGTTTCTGTGAAGAGATACTCGAGCTCGGCCCAGAACAGTCCGTCCCCGATGTGATGATCCAGGAGATTCCCCCTCTTTGCGTTCGGATGCGACCACAACGGTTCCGTCACCAACCGGAGAGGATCTTCTACGGTGATGGCCTGGAGGGTGTGAATGATCGATGAATCACCCGACGCCTTGCCAACGGCTACCACGTCTGGATCTACCTGCACGATCACATAGGTGCGTCGAACGGTGTAGGAGGCGTCACTCGAGTGGTGGATCGGCATGGCCATCGGTGCGCGATCCAATGGAGCGAGGTTGTTCTGCATCGGATCCAACAAGGCATCTTCGTCCCACGACGCCGAGGCCGCGAATTGGACTACCTGGATCGGCTTGTTAGCCTCCCACACCGTGAGACCACTGAATAGATCGGTCCGTGCGTCAACGTTGCTCACCTCAGCCATACCGCCGGCGTTCGTGATCACGCCCCCTTCCACGGCAAGGGGTTCGTTGGTTTCTAGGCTGTAGTGCTTCACCGTCCAGGTTGTGGATGGCTGGCTGGCAATCACGCGGTAGACGTCACCTGTGCCGGCTCCGGCGCCACTGCGGTCGTGGCCAACCGTAGCGTAACGCTGTCCCCACTTCGATACGGGGGTGGCCATCTCCATGAGATTATCGCGACCATTCAACGATGGAACCAAACTTGGGATGGCCGTGCGCTGATGGTAGTTCACCACGCCAATAGGATGGGTACTGGTCACCGACGTACCCGTAAGGTCGAACACCCCACGTGTGGCTCCATTTCCCTGTACGCAGTAGACGTCACCGGCATTCATCGCAACCTGCCAGGTGTCACCAAGGAGTCGTCCTCCGGTGGTAGCCCCTCCTTGTGCGCCACTGCCGCGCAGGGCGATGGTGACCACCGTGCTATCACTTCCTGCCACGATGCAAAAGCCCCCTGCCCAAGGCCGAGACTCACCGTAGTCGTAGTACGAGGTCACAATGTAGCTGGTGTCCCACTCAGACGTCGGCAGGATCATCATGGCTTCGCCGGAGAACTCGCGGTTGCTGTTGAGCGACACCGATACCGGCTCCTTACTGGTGACGTGGATGGCCTTTTGCACGACCGTTTCGAGGTCCCGCACTTCCCAATCCCAGGACGTTCCACCACGTGACGACATCAGCACCCGCGGTACCTGCACTTCCTCACCCTGCACTGTAGCCGTCGTCCGCAGAGGGGCGTCGATGGTCAGCGTCAGCTCGCGCCCGGGCTGGGCAACATCGTCATTCGGGGGCACGACTACCCAGAAGTCCGTCCCCATCATGGCATTGGTATAGATGTATCGCTCCGCCAGCGACAACTGGTCAAACTGGGCGCGAAGAGCCACGGGGTGAACCAGTGGTAGCAGCGCGATCAACAAGCAGGCAACACGTAGGCGAGGGATCATCGAGACTCCTGAATAATTGACGTACGGATTACGGACCGCAGAAAAACAGACCGCAGAATAACAGACCACAAGAAGCCGCCAGCAATCTTTGCGCCAATCTGGAGGCAGATGGCCTCAGGGAGGAGGCCAAAGGCCATGGTCACAAACACCGTGGAATCCACCACGGCTCCAACAGCATTGGACACGTTTGCTCGCAGCAGCCACGTGCCACGCACCAGCGAAAACACCGTCCAATCCACGGCGGAGGCAGCTGTAAACGCTACCGCCGACGCCACGGCAATGCTTCCCGACTCCGGCACGGCCACATAACTCAGCACGCCCCCTACCACAATCAACAGGAGCATCTGCCACGGCTTCATCGTCAGCTGCAGCAGATCACGCAGCGACAGATCCAAACCAATCAGCGTAAAGGCGATATACGGCGTCGCCGCCGGCCCAAACGCCGACGCCAAGAGGTTGGCTGCGACGATGCCGACGAGGTAGATTCCTACGGCGACTATGACAGACTTCTTCACCATACCAAAGCGTCGCCTAACGCTCACCGCTGCACAGTAAGTGGTCCAAGCACATGTTGTCCGATCACCACCATGTACCAGCCGGTGTGTAGCGTGCTCACGTTAATCCGGACGTCTGGATCGGTAACTACACCCTCTAGCACCGTCCTACCGAGAGCATCAACAACGCGGTATGGTTGGTGCAGCACGTCCACGTCTGGCGTTACGACTACCGACTCCTCCTCGACCGACACCACCGGTTCTACGTAGAGCGTAGCACTGGTGCTGGTTACGGAGCAGAACTCGCTGGTCACCGTGCAGCGGAATCGCTGACGATTTTGAGCCAGTGTGACATTCGACACCCACAGTGTTGGTGTGGTGGCACCGAAGTACGGGCCTGCGTCTACGACGTCCTCCCAGCCCACACCAAGGCTGGTCTGCCACTGGAAGCCATACGTGATACCTGGCGTTGGGGCGTGCTGCACGGCAAACTTCACCAGACTACCGGCAGGTACCAGCGTGTCGCGGGGGGCTTGGGTAAAGCTGTCGCACGTGATGCGAGGAGTTCCCTGCAGCCCGATCATTACGCCGATGCAGTCCGTCTGCACGATCAGCGAATCGGTATGGATGGACTCTCGCAGGTAGGGGGCTCGCGGCATATAGCGCACGGAAGCCGACAGCGACTGCCCTGGCTGGAGGGTTCGCGGCAGTGACAGTGGCACTACCTCGAAGACCGTGGCCGTCACCACCCGCACCGACGTCACCGTGAGTGGTACCGATCCACGGTTGGTGATGGGAATCGTCTTAACCACCGTATCGCCTGCCTCAACAGTATCGTAGTGCACCACCAGTTCTGGAACCGACAGCGGTGCGGCAAGGTAGGTTACGGTATCTACCACCTGGTTGCCATCCCAGTCACGCATCGTGATGGTTGCTCGTGCGTTGCGAGAGATGTCGATCACAGACAGTCGGCAGTTTGCTTGCAGCACGGCCGGATCGCGAGGGAACGGCGTAGTGGCAAACACCTCGAGGCGGTAGTTGGAGTCGGCTGCGGTGCTCCCCAGAGTGATACTCGCCAGGCCCGCGTTGTCGGACACGGCATAGGTATACGTACCGCACTCCCCTGTTCGCGTGTACTGGGGTGCAATCGAATCTCTCGGATCCGGTGGATCCGATGGGCCCGTGTAGGTACAGAAGACGGTGTTGATCTCATTGACAAGCGGTGTACCCGCTACCACACCCGAGCCGGGTGCTGTTTCGAGGTAGTCGCCGGTGATCTCCCAGATCATGGCACCACGGAGCCCCTTATCAATCACGTATCGAGCCTTTGCACGAATCGATGCAACGTTGTCATACGACACAAACGTCTGCTCGGCAGTGCCGCCGGGCTTCCCCAGCAGGTACGGTGCCTGGGCAATGCTGTCCCAGTGCTCGGTAAACTGCTGCAGTTGGGCTTGCACGTTGTAGTACAGGGGCGTGCCCTCGTCTGCCGCAAAGGTGGCTAGGTCAGCCAGGCCCGTACTCGGGACGTGCAATCCCGGTGTACCCGTCGTGATGGCAGTGCGTCCATAGAAGGCCATGCCAAGGGCGAGCTTGTCGGGATCAACACCGTAGAGTCCGGTGAGCGTGGTGATCGTGTGCTGGGCGTTGAACGTGGCATTTCCTACTGCCGGACGCGACAGTGGAGCGTTGTGGTTGGTGGTGCGATCCCACGTGCCGAAGTAGTCGTAGGCCATCACGTTGATGATGTCCACTTCGTCGGCCACAAGATCCCACTCGACGTCGTCCATGCGCTCTTCAGCAGCACCCACGGCAATGGTTAGCATCATCGGCACACCCTGCGCTGCGCCATACACATCTAGTGCCGTGCGGATGGCTTGTAGGAGCAAGGTGAAGTTCTGCTTGTCGGCAGCTGTGCCATTGTGAGGGGCGTATCCTGGATACTCCCAGTTGATGTCAATACCGTCGAACCCATACGTACGCACCAGATCAACGCACGACGCGGCAAACGTGGCTCGCTTGATGGGATCGGCGGCGATACCGGGGAAGGTACTCGAGAGGGTAAAGCCCCCTACAGTCCCCAGGATCTTCACCCCATTCTGGTGGGCCTGATAGACGATGGAGGTTTGTGGCTTGCGCTGACCACCGTTGGCCCAGTCCTGTTCTCCCAGTAGCAGATTCTCATCGGCCCAGGCATCATGAGAACTGATGGTACCGTTCGCATTCGGCACAAAGAAGCAGTAGTTCAGGACGGTGTACTTGCTGTAGTCGATGGTTTGCGGCCGCACCAGCTTGGCACGGTCGTACCACTGCCAGTTGGGGTAGTAGCCGATCACGTCCTTGCACGGTTGAGCGAGCGCTGCTGCTGACCAGAAGAACAGAGCAACACAGAGCGTTATTTGAGCGAGTCGAACCATGGTTTACAGGACACTAGTGAGGAAATGAACACTGCACGGTGGTCGGTGTCTTGGCCTGCATCGATGGCTTCAGCGCGCACATTGCCAACGGTTTGCTGATAGTCGGCAGCAATGCGGGCAACCTGCCACGGAATTGCCTCGTCGCGATAGCTATAGAAGGCGCGCAATGCAGATTGCATGCGAAAGCGGTAGGGCGCACTGGCATCAAGGATCTTCCAGAACGGCTTGACCGCTGCGCGACTGTCGCTGAAAAACTGCGGTGTGCATACGCTATCCAGGTTCAACGGAACCTTCGTGGCAAAGTCTTCGAACGACAGCTCGAACCGATGGAGAGCTCTCGCCTTTTCGACGAAGGCGGGATTGAGGGCTACGTCAATGTAGCCGTCCAAGCCTTGGTAGGCGTCGATGGAGAGCATCAAGTTCGTGAGCCCCCCAATGGTGAACGGTGCTGCGAGTGGACTGGGATTATTCAGCATTTCCGAAACGAACAACAGTGGATCGGCCGGTCCGGAAGCCGTCACCGTTGCTTCAACAGCGATGTTCTCCAGCTCCATGGCGCGCAACATGGCCAGCGTGCTGTAACCCCCTTGCGACCATCCATGCAGGAAGAGCTTTCCCGGAGTGATTCCCCGCTGCTCCAACATGACACGTGATGCACGGTACATGTCCAGGCAGGCTTGGGCGGTGCTCTGTTCAACGAAGTAGGAATTGGGGACCGTTGTGCCTTCGGTGGTGCCGAAGTAGTCGGGAGCGATCACGATGTAGCCGTGTGAGGCAAACTGCGAGATCATGAACTGCGTCTCCAGCGACCCATCAGGATTGGATGGCACCCAGCTGCGATCAAAGATTGTGCCGTGCTGGTAGCTCACGATTGGAGCACCTGGCGCAACGTTTTCAGGGATGGCCACCAGCCCGTACGCCGTCGCAGCTTGACCGCCACGCTCTGGGATCACGGACGCATAGGCCACCTTGAAGAGCCGAACCGCCTGTTGCGGTGCAGCCAACTGGCTACGGTAGTCGTCGGGCGACTTCGTTCCACCCCTAAAGAAGAGATCGAGTCCTTCACCCGTAACCCAGGCAAGTCGCTCCACGCTGTAGGATGTCAGGGAGTCGACCCTGATCAGCGATCCCGGAGCAGAGGGTGAAAGGGGTGAATCAGCTGCACAGCTGCCCAACATGGTCACCATGGCCACCACACAGAGTGGCAGGACGACTGACCGCAAGAAGAACAACATACCGTAGTACTACGTAGTGAGGGATGGCGCAACATACGCCGTCGGCGTGATTGCTGCACCATCCCTTAGGAGATAAGGTATTCTGCGTTACGGCTGAGCGCGGACGAGCACCAGACGGTCATCATCGTCATCGTCATCATCGTCATAGTCATCGTCGTCGTCGTCGTTCTCATGATGATCATCATGAACGTCATCGCCAAACTCGAGACGATCGTTCGTCTGGGCAATCAGGTCCCAGTCTTCGTCCAGCTCGTCGTAGGGGTCTACATCCGGTAGGTTGATCCACAGCTTCGTGGAACCATCGTCATACCCTGCACGCCAGGTTCCCATGACGATCTCGGACGTGCCATTGTGAACCAACGCCAGCGAGCCATCGGTATTGAAGGTGAGAACGTACTCCGATACGGTTGACGTAACGTCCAGGCCATCGTCCAGTAGGTATGACACCACCCACGACGTACCCTCAACCACTCCACGGAGTTCGCCCGACGTGTCAGGACCTACGGGGTCGTCGTCGAAAAAGCGGCAACCGGAAAGCCCCATGCTACCAACCACGAGGAACAAGGCAATGACCACATGTAGACGATTCATCTGAGACTCCCGAGAAGTTATACTGCGATGTTAGACTGCCCTCGAAACTACGACCACAACGTTATTCCATCCCCAAATGTTACTCGTACGTGTTACTACAACCCGAATCAACTTGACCGACCGGTCAGTTTCACATAGTTTTGCATCGTCAATCGCTCGTCACCTACATCACAAGGGAACACCGATGGAATCTCGACGTAAAAGCACCATCACCTGCGACATGGAAGGCGTCATTACCACCTTCAACGTAGGTGCAGAGGACATGTTTGGCTACTCGACCACAGAAGCCATTGGTCGGATGCGCGTGAGCAACTTCTCGCCGGGTGAAGTGGTCCTCCAAAACCTGGGCGGCTGGCTCGCCACTGCTGTGAAGGAAGGCGAGTGGATCGGCGAAACCAACTTCATTCGCAAGAACGGCGAGATGTTCGGCGCGCGTATTCGCATCTCCCCCACCTTTAAGGATGGTCAGCAGATTGGCTTCTGTGGTGTCACGGAAGAGCTCGATGCCGTGGTAGACGTACCCATCAAAGGCTCCACCAAGGCTATTCGCTGGCTGGTGATTACTCGTGCCCCCTTCCTAACCGCAGCACTCACGCCTGTTGCCGTAGGACTGGCCTGGGTGGCGTCCGTACTCGGTGCTCCAATTCCGTGGGCTGTGAGCATCGCGGCTGGTGTGGGTGTAGCTCTTCTGCACCTTGCGTCCAATGTCCTCAACGACTACTTCGACGTCAGCAGTGGTACCGATCAGGCCAACACGAAGTACTTCCAGCAGTTCTCTGGAGGCAGTCGCTCCATCGAAATGCGTCTGATTGATTTGGCTGGCACCAAGCGCGTAGGTCTGGCCCTTGCCGGCATCGCCTTTATGATCGGCTTGATTCTGACAGCCGTTGTTGGAACGGGCGTTCTCTACATCGGCTTGGCTGGCTTAGCCATCGGCTACTTCTACACGGCTCCTCCGATTCGTTTGGTTGCTCGCAGGGGGCTTGGGGAGCTGGGCATTGCCTTGGCCTTTGGTCCGCTGATTACGCTTGGTATGGCCTACGTTGCTACGGGTGACTACCACCTCGGCGCCTTTCTTGCAGGCCTTCCTGCTGGCTTGTTCACTGCCAACATCCTGCTGATCAATCAGTTTCCCGATGCCGAGAGCGACGCCATGACAGGCAAGAACCACCTCGTGGTCACGTTTGGCCACAAGGCGTCGATCGCGATCTATGCGGTGATTCATCTGGCCGCACTGGCTACAACATCCTATCTCGCCATGCTCTGGCAGCAGCCGCTACTGCACATCGTGAGTGGCGTAGGTCTTGTGTACGGTGCCTGGATCATCAACCACATGCGCCTGCACTATAACGACCGTCAGCTGGTGAAGGCCAACGTGCAGACCATCAACATGCAGATTCTGCTCACGGTGTTGATGACGATCCTGATGGCGATCCACTAGATCGTGTTCCTACGGCGAGTGTACCATCGCTCATGAGGGCAACACACCTCACGTCGTTCTGCGACTGCAATACATACACACCCATCGGTAACGAGCGCAGCTCTTCGTCGGTGGGTGTTGTCATAAGAAGCCGGCCGTCCATCGTCCAAACTTGACTCACCAGCAAGCGTTGATCATGTTCACCCCAAGCGACGGATGTAACATCAGCACGCAACACCTGGATGATCGTATCTGCTACTGCCTGGGCATTGCATGGCAGGCAGTTCGTCAGGACCACGACCGACGCTTGGAGCGATGGCACGCGCACAGCGATGGACGAGTAGCCACGGATCTGTCCCCCATGGCCGATGGTTGGCACATCGCCCAAACGCAGACGCGAAATGCCAAGACCGTATCCCGAGGAATTCGTCACCGTAGTCATCTCGGTAAGAGCGTCAGCCGTCATGTGCTGGCCTGAAAACAGACCGTCGTACCACTGGGCGAGATCCTGGGCGCGAGCGATCACTGCTCCGGCAGCCCAGGCCCCACTCCACTCGGACTGCATGGGCGTGGCAGAGAAGTCTTGCCGGCCCATCTGGCCACCCATCCAGCGATGGGCCAACGCACCAGTGATGGGTGTGTCCGGAAATAACTGCATCGGCTGGATCGAAAGAACGTCCTGCAGGGGTTGTCCAGTCACCCTCTCGATGATCATGCCCACCAGGAGGTAGTTGGTGTTGCAGTAGTCGAATGCCGCTCCCGGCGCGGCCTGTGACGGTGGAATCATGGTTACGAGCTCGTCGCGCTTCCACACTCTCCTGGGGTCTTTACGGATCGAATCCGCATAGGTGGGTCCCGTAGCATAGTCACCCAGTCCGCTGGTGTGATTCAGGAGCTGACGGATCGTGATTTCTGGATCGACGTGGGCCAGTGGTGGAAGGTAGGTACCAATGGCATCGTCTATGCTCAGGACTCCCCGATCCTGTAACCGCATCATGGCTGCTGCCGTCAGAGTCTTCGTATTGCTGCCGATACCAAACACCATCTGATCGTCGATTGGCACTCCCTCGTGAGACATCCCGGCACAGAATGTTGCCAACTCTCCGTCCAGCAACACGGCAGCAGACACCCCCACGATGTTGTGTGTCTCGCGTGCTGCCACTACCGCCTCCTGCAGTCGTAGGCGAAGGTCGGGATCAAATGCCTGGGCCATCAGCGGAACGGCTGCTGCCAGCATCATCAGAGCTATCTGCACCATCTCAGAGCCTCTTACGGTTGGATGTACACGTTCACACCTGACTTCATCCACAGCATCGTTGTACCACCAGTTGAACCACCGGTTGGACGATCACTCGACACTGCATAGACGCCGTCCGGAAGAACGCTGATGTCGTCGGCGCGTGTAACCGTCGCAACACGCTCACCATATATCGTGTACACATCGGCTGGGAAAACCCAGCGGTCTGCGTCACCTGCTTCTGCTCCTGCTTCTGCGACGGAGACCGTACGGGTGAGTGCGCCGGCCACAAACTGCGCAGCGTCCAAATCCACGGCATCGCCATCATGGATGTCGTGGTCAGCCCCCTGCCAGATCCAGGACTTGTATTGCAGAGGTGTCCAGCCCCTGCGCTCGAAGTCCTCGGTGATGGCGCACGAACCATGCACCACAGGGTTGGTGGCTGAGATGTTCAATGGGGCCCCATGGTAGGTGCGAGCGGTCGCACATGGTACGATGGGATCGTCTGTCTGATGGTAGCTATAGATCGGTGGTAAGGGGCTTCCGGCGAGGTAGTCTAGGCTGAGTAGTCCACCCATGACGTTTACTACGGCACGGACGGACGGCGTAGGCACATCCGTGTGGAGTGTTCCCGTGATGGGGCCCAGATCTGGACGCTTGTACGCCGTGCCATAGCGGACGGCATCGGCAATGTCGGCGATCTGTGGTGGCAGGTTGTCGGTAGCATCCACAGCCGCCATGTGCATCACCGTGAGTGCACCGGCACTAATGCCCCCCAGAACAATACGCGAAGTGTCGATGCGGTACGTGGCAGCATGCTTGACCATGTACCGGACGGCTCCCCATGAGTCCTGCACGGCTCGCACGCAGGCACGAATCAACTCAGCTTCGTCGTAGGCGAATGGTGGTCCAATCAGGCCGCCATAGAAGCCAAGTCGATAGCTTGGGCTCACAGCCACGTAACCTCGGCGCGCCCAGCGATCCAGCAATGGCTGCATTTGACCACGGTTGCCGTCAAAGAAGCCACCTCCGTGCACCCACAGCACCATCGGACGCAGGCCCGAGCCGTCATCGACCGGCTGGGTCACGTTTAGGGCCAGCGCTACGGTAGCACCATCGAATCCCTCAGCCGTGCCAACCGAGACGTCGTTGGTGGTCGCTATCTGGTAGCGCTCAGTCACGTAGGGAACCTGCGCCCACACCAGTCCCGGCGCGAGCAGTAGAATGAGAGAGAGAAAATGCAAATGCTTCATAGTAACCTCCGTAAGAAAACTACCACAAAACTCACGTCCGCACTATATTAGTCTTGTACCACCAGAAGCTAGTGGTACTAGGGAGCTGATCAAACCGACACAACAGGGCGGATGCCGAAAAGCCATGAGAGTAGGCGCGGTGTTTTATTGGGGATGTTGATATGAAGAAAGTTCTTGTAGGCGCAGTGGCCGCTGTGGTTGCCCTGTCGCTCACGTCGTGCTCGATGACCCTGCCGGTTGCTGCTACAAGCAATCCGATCGGGACAAAGGTTGGTCGCTCGTCGGGTAACTCCTACCTGCACCTGCTCTACTTCGGTGTAGATGCATCGATCCAGACAGCAGCCAAGAATGCTGGCATCACCAAGGTGTCCACGGTGGACATCAAGCACACCGACATCCTCGGCCTGATCCAAACACACGAAGTGATTGTTACTGGCGAGTAATGCCGATACAGCATCTCACAGCGGGAGTATTCGTCTCAAGAGTACTCCCGCTCTTGTTTTTCAGCGTGGCCATGGTACTCGCCGTCGTACCGGCCTGCGTCTCCACGGGTATGAAGTCATCTGGTTCTGCCTCGGGCGACTACCTCTCCTTCACCGTAGGTGAGGGTGTGACACAGTACTTCATTCGCCCTCTTGCCTTTGATCGTAAGGACGAGCAGGGCGAGATCGACTTCACCTTTCGTGAGGGACAAGGCGCGCAGACGATGGATACGGTCACAGCCAACTTCACGATTGTCAGCACGGCCATCCGGAAAACGCTCACCGCCGTGCAGCTTCGTACGGACTCAACGACGGCTACCTCATTCAGCGTCAGCACCCTTTATACCGAGGCAAAGGGAGACGAGGTTACGGCACGGTACAGCGCTAAGCTTCCGCGACAAGCGTTCTACCGTCTGTTTCACGAGCCTGTCTGGACACTGCTGATCACCGGACCCACCGGCTCGATGACCTATCAGTTCACGTCGTCGTCGAAGGGTACCGTAACGCAGTTGTACCGCGATCTCATCCGGGTTGCCGAAGCCCCCTAACCCGTCTCCACACCACTAATCAAGCGGTGTCTCGATGGTGATGATCACCGTGCGGGAGTACAACCGGCCCTCAGGGTAGTCGTTGTCAAAGATGGCTCGTGTATCGCCATAGCCGAAGACACGCTCATCCGGAATCTTCAGTCGCGTTGCTACCGATGCGGCACGACGATTAGACAGTCGGAGGTTGTAGTCCGGATTGCCGGATCGGTCCGTGTGCCCCTCCACCGTTACGGTGGACGTTGGCAAGATGCGGTCCTTGATCAGCTTCAGGATCTCGTTGTGCTGTTTGGTGAATTCCGACTCGTTGAAGGCGAAGATGATCAGCGAGAACTTCTCTACCCTCTTCTCGCGACGCACCACCTGGCGCACCGCACAGCCATCAAACAGTCGCTCGATGCTCTGACCGGCGCTATCCTGCACAGCCATCGTGTAGAAGAGTTGCTCGTTTGTTTTGGGATAGACGGCGGGATTTCGCCCCAGGTTCCAGTACACGGTATCCGGTACGTTGCCAATGCCCGCCACCGAATCAAGAATCGTTGCACCTTGGTAGACGTTCACCTGCCAGTTCCGCAAGCCCACGTCGGTGCGCACGGCGGGGGTAAAGGCAAGACGATCAGCGCTTACGGAGCGCGTAGTGTCGTCAAAGAAGAGTGGCTCGAGAATCTTGTTGCCCGTGGATACGATTTCCACACGCCGGTTTTCTTCCCGGCCGTCGTTATTGGTAATGTTCGACGGCACCTCAGGAAGGTTCCGGGCCTGAATCTGGATTCGGGACTCGTTGATATCCCACACCCGCACGAGGTAGTCGCGAATAGCTTCAGCGCGCCTTTGTGAGAGCGCCAGGTTATTCACCTCCTGTCCATCGTTACTATTGCAGCCCGTTAGCGTGATGTTGTCCGCCGGATTCTCGCGCATCTTAAAGCCAACGATGTTGAGCATGTCGCGATAGATATTGAACGTCCCCTGTCCATTCAACGAGCGGAGTTGATACTCTTCGGCCTGCTGCGGAGTAAGCATCCGGTAGCGGTCAGGGATCACGTCCGAGTCTTCATCGAAGAAGATGAAGCTCAACAGAGCATAGAGATTCAAGCTCACGATGTTGTACACCGTAAGCTCCTGGGTGGGAAGGGGCTTGCCCGCCGTATCCTGGAGTGTGGCACCAAGAGAATCGATCAACAGCACAAAGGGAGGCACCGCTGTTTCCAGCCGCGTTTTTGGTCGCTGGGCAATCTCTCGCTGAACCGTTGGTGGCTCGATCGGCTTCTCGATGGTAATGGGAGTGACCTCCACTGGTGGTGGCTCAGGCACATTGTGCCGCGATAGTGCACAGGAAAATCGCAGTGCTGCAACGTTCCATGACTGATCGGTCTGCCGCGAGTTAACGTTCCATTCAAAGAGCAACTCAGGATGGAGTTGCCAGCCGTCATCCTCCGTGAGGGGAATGTCCAAGCGTACACCGGCATGCGCACCCATCACCAGCCCAGCCTCACCAGGGATGGGCGATCCCGATCGGTAGAGGCGCTCGCGTGTGCCGTTCTCGTACACGGCGTCGTAGGGCTCCACTAACCGTTCCACCTGCCAATACGAGCCCCCTACCAGCATCTGTGCACGCACACCAACGAAGACGTTCCATCGCTCCGATCGCTCGCGGAGCAGATCAGCCGTAAGCGTTAGGTAGTGCCGCTGCACGTTGAGGACGTGATCGAACTCTCCCTGCTGGCGGCTACCGTCCGTGTTCACTGCTTCATACTCCCGCGTGGTGAGCTCCATGGCAGAAGAGTAGTAGCCTAGCTTGCCCGCCACTCGCCACAGATCAGCAATCTCAACATCACCCACAAGATCGATCGAAGGGGTCCATGCCAGCGTGTTGCTATATCCGGCACAACAATTTGGCACGCCAGGTAAACCTGGAATGTCCAACAGGTGCGCTTCCGTGCTCACCCCGAGTGAGAGTCCGTACGACCACGGATCACGTTTCCATCCGCCACTGGTGGTATCGGGTGGAACTTGGGCGACCACAACGGACATGGATGCAACGAACATCCACAAGACGAAGGCAACACGGGTCATCAATGCTGAACAATCACAGATCGTGAGGCAATCGTTGGGCCCTTGATCAGCACAACATGATACTGGCCACTTGCCAACAACGTAGCATCCCATACAAAGGCATGCTCCCCTTGTGCGAGGTGACCCTCAAAAAGGACATCAACCACTCTGCCCAGAGCGTCGGCGACCATCAGTTGCACAGTACCATGCTCGCTCACCGTGATGTCGACCGTTGTTCCCTCGGCAACAGGCAGTGGCGTGATCTTGCGAATGCCTGTAATGTTCGCTCGCTTGATCAGTCGGGTGGTATCACCCTCGCGACACAGACCTTTTAGGATGAACAGTCCGTCCTTCTTCTCGGTCGTGATGCCCGCACGGCTGATCCATTCGACTTCTCTGATGTGCAGCACGGTTTGCTCTACCGCTCCAAGTGTGGTCTGAAACGGCAGGACGTCGATCACGGTGGTGGTATCGGTAACCGTCGTCGTGAACTCGATCACGGCAGAGTCACCATCGTACGAGAGTGCGTGGGGGCCCTGATAGACAAGGACTGTGCGGTGGTAGGCGATCTTGAGATGTAGGTCGGCCTCGAAGATGCTGTCGCGGAACAGTCCCTTGGCGTTGACGAGTAACACGGGGATCTGATGGTCGACCCCCACTTCTGCCTCCGTGTCGGGAATCACAATCGACACCACACCTTGTGGAACCCGATACCAAAAGCCCAGATCAGCGCGATCAGTGGATCGCGTCCGCCCAATCACCGTCTGCGCCATTGTCCCCTGCATGCGACTGCCACCAGCCGTAGCATTCACAGCCGCAGACGACTGCACCGTACGCTGGAGCACCTGAGCGTGCACCGGCAACGCGAGCATGATGATGGTGAGGGCTACAAAGGCAAATTGCACGTTAGTCTCCGATGATCGTGATACGGAGATCAACGGCTGCCTGGTCCACTTGGCCAGGGCCAGAGTTAAAGAGATGAATTCGAACCTGGCCTGCTGCGTAGACGCGCGCCCAAGCAATCACAAGGCCTTCCTCCAGATCACCCGCTGGTGATACCATCACGACAGAGTTTTCATCTGCGTTTGCAACTGCTACATCTAGGTCGTATCCGTCGTGGTTGTTGATGTTCGGTGGGTCTACATTCACCGTAGCGCGAATGATGTTTCCGAACTCCGTACCATTCACACCCAGACGAACCGTACCCCGCACGTCCAGGTTCGACGCTGGTGCCGTGGTACCAATTCCAACTTTAGCCGTGGTGGTAGCCGTGTTCTGACCGTTCACACTACCGAGAACAACTGCGTCGTCCGTAGTAACGATGGCATTGGCACCAATGGCAGTGCCGTTGACGACGTAGTCCGCCACGGCAGCGCCAGCACCGATGATGACGGAGTTGCTCACGTCCACACCAACGACCGTCTCAAAGCCGATGGCCGTGGAACTCGAGGCCGATGTCGCCGCTTGGCCGGCTGCAGCACCAATGAAGGTGTTATTGCCAGCCGTAGATGTAAGGCTGTAGCCTGCAGAGGAGCCGATGAGGGTGTTGTTCTGACCCGACGTGGCACTGAAACCGGCTTCCTTACCAATCATCGTATTCGACCGACCGACGTTGACCGACTTCCCAGCCTGGTATCCGATCGCCACGTTATCGTCACCAGAGGAGAGCGACATGAGTGCGTTGGCACCAATACCGGTGTTGTTCAGTGCATTATTCAGGGTTCCGGTACTCTCATGCCCCAACAGCATACTATTCGTGAAGTTGGTCCCACCGTACTTCGCGTCAGTGAGGTCGTCGATGGCACGGGCAACGGTTGTCCACGATAGCGTGCGAGAGCCGTTTGTAGTGAGTACTTGGTTGCTCGTACCATCAGCCGTTGGAAGGGTGTAGATCACGTTCGACCCCATCGTTCCTGCCTTAAAGCCTGTGTAGGACGACGTTGTCCCTTGCAGGCGCAGCTCTCCTGGTGTACCTGTGGTATTCGAGATGGTGATACTTCCGTCGCCCACATCCAGCTTCGTTGCTGCACCTGTCACTCCAATGCCGACGTTTCCGCTGGAATTGATCCTCATGCGCTCAACGTTGTTAGTGCGGAAGGCCAGCGGCTGACCGTTGAGGGTGCCGAGAAAGTAGTTCGCTGCATTGGCGATCGTGTTACCAAACGTGGACCACGCCGTGCTGCTCGCGTCGTCACCCCATTCCAACGTTGTGGGTGTGGTGGCGTTGGCTTTCAGGATCTGGCCAGCCGTGGGTGCCGATGCTGGCAACGTATAGGTAACGTTGGCTGTGTTGCCACCCGCCTTGAAGGCCGTATAGAACGACCCCGTCCCCTGCATCCGCAGTTCACCTGCAGTACCAGTGCTGTTCGACACGTAGACGTTTCCGTCTTGTACCTGCAATCGCTGTTCCGGTACGTTGATCGCCAAGCCAACGTTACCGTTTGCATCTACGTTGATCCGGCGGTTGCCAGAACCATCGGCAATGATCACATAGTTCGTGAGTGTCGACGGCAGCCCAGATATGCGGCTACCGATGATGGTGTTGTTGTTCGCTGTGGTGCTACCTAAGACAGAGTTCGTATCAGCGAGTGCACCAACCACCACGTTGTAGCTGCCAGAGCTGATGGCGTTACCTGCTG
>JAURGP010000040.1 GCA_030833725.1 Candidatus Kapaibacterium sp.
CTTCTTCTATCGTCGATTAGCGGCGACCGCGCATCCTGCGTATCCGGACTATCCCTTCGTGTCGCGCTGTGGAGACGAGCTCAATTACCTCCGCCCCGCCGACACGCCCATCGTCTACACGTCCTTTGATGGAGAGCGTCTGTTCTACGCGTCAACGCTCTCGGTACCCTTCTATGCCGATCGGCTGACGTATTCAGAGGCGGGTGTGCTGTACTATGACGCACCGGTAGGGGGCTGGGGGCGTGTGGTGCCGTCGGTGGCTATCCAGCTGGCAGCGTCCATTCAGCCATGGGGACCCTTCTTTGCCTACCGGCAACCAGACAGTGGACGATTCGTGCCTATCCTACCCCGAGAATTCGAGCACTTGAAGCTCATCCTGCCACGTACCACCAACCTGTGTGTGGGTTGCGGTGCAGCCAATGAGCATGGCCTCGGGCTAAGCTTTGTGCACGATACACGGTCGGACGAAGTATTCACCTACGTGACGCCCGACGTTCGGATGCAGGGCTCGCTGCACAGCACTCATGGAGGGTTTGTATCGCTCCTGCTGGACGAAACGATGGGAAAATGTTTGAGTGTTCATGCCATTAAAGCCCCAACAGCACAGCTCAACGTGCGTTTCCGGTTACCGATGCTCCTAGGCGTGGAACATGAAATTCGAGCACGGCTCGTGCGTCAAACCGGGCGCAAGAATGATGTCCGGGGTACGGTGCGATCCACAGCTGATGGTTCGCTCATTGCAGAGGCCGAGGCCCTGTTCATCACGATTCGATCAGCACCTGCACCATCTACCGGACGTTTGTGAACACTGCACCGAACATTCTGATCTTTGGCATCGTCGTCACACTGATCTTCGTGATCCTCGATGTGTATGTTCTCACGTCGTGGTCGCGTTTCACGAAACGTAATGCCATGCATCCGCTCTGGCGTCGTATCCCATGGATACTGTCGGCAGTGTTTGTTGTTGCCACAGTGTGGGTGTTCTACCGTCGGCATGCCTTTCGACTGGATGGCTTCGATGCCGTCCTCTTCGGTTTGAGCAGCCTGTGGTTCCTTCCCAAGTTCGGCATCGTTCTGGTGCTGCTCCTGCGAGATGTCTTCTCGGGTGCCATGCGCCTCCTGCATTGGAAGGGGGAGCGAAAGGCTGAGCACGTATCACATTCCGACAGCCCCCTACCACCAACCGAAACATCTCGACGTGCCTTCTTAGGAAAGTCTGCATGGTCGCTTGCCGCCGTGCCCTACGTGATGGTTGGCAATGGCATGTGGCGCACCCTCTATGACTACCGCGTCTACCCTGTGGAGCTCACGGTTCCTACACTGCCGGCGGCACTAGACGGTATCACGATCGTCCAGATTTCAGACATCCACGCCGGCTCCTACATTGATCATCGTCCGCTGCAGGAGGCACGACGGATCATCGATGGGCTGCGGCCGGACGCGATCGTGATCACCGGTGATTTCGTCAACAGCAAGCCCTCGGAACTGTCCGTGGTGGCGCAGGTGATCGCCAAGATTCATGCTCCGATGGGCGTGTTTGCTACACTCGGAAATCACGATCACTATCACAGTCCGACCGAACACCGTGAGCTTGTTTCAGGACTACGCACGTTGGGACTGGATTTGCTCATCAACGAGCACCGCCGCATCGGAACACAGGATGCCTCACTGGTGATAGCCGGTGTCGACAACATCGGATTCCGCCAGCGCTTTGGCGATGTGCATCAGGCACTACATGGCGTGGCCGACGATGAGCCAACCATTCTGCTGGCACACGATCCCACGCTGTGGGATCGGGAGATTGTAGGCCAAACGTCCGTAGACGTCATGCTCTCTGGCCATACGCATGGCGGCCAGTTCGGCGTTCAGGCACTGGGCTTCGAGTGGAGCCCTGCACAATACGTATACGAGCAGTGGGCAGGCCTCTACCGCAAGGGGCAACAGGTGGTGTATGTCAACCGGGGACTGGGCACCGTGGGTCCGCCCATCCGGATTGGAATCCCACCAGAGATCACGATATTCACGTTGCGCGCCCCATCGGCGAGCGCCGGGATGGCGTAGTGGCGTATCTTGCGCCGTCGATTTCTTCACCATCCAGTTCTCCTATGCGATTCTATGCCCTTGCAGTTGTTACGGTTGTCGGCGTTCTGACAGCCACGTCTGTTGCCCAGTCCGGGGAGCTCCTTTCGTTGGGAGTAAAGCTCGGTGGAAACGTTGCCAACCCTCGCGGACTCACAACAGGCACGACGTCCACATCCGACGTCACCCTCCTGGGTGGTGTCTTCGCCCAAGTTGGCCTGGGTGACCTACTTTCTCTTGGCGGTGAAGTCCTCTACGAGGGGCGGCAATTCACGCTGGCCCAAGCGCTGGATGGACAAACGCCGAATATCGACCTGCACACGCAGGCTCTGAGCGTTCCGATCTACGTACGACTGGGCCTGCCTCTGGCCCTGTCGGTGGAGTTAGGTCTACAATACTCCTACCTCTGGGGTCAGTCGAACATCGACCTCTCCGAAACCTCACAGGCGCTGGTCGTGTTGGGTGCCAGTTGGCGACCCATTGAGGCCCTTCGTATCGGTGCGCGGTTCCTGCCGGCTCTGAATACGATCCGCGTACGAGGGTTCACGGCCGACGGTGCTCCATCGCTGGACATTGGTTTCAATGTTGTACAGTTGTCGGTTGGCTACGTGGTCTTCTAATGGTACGATCCTAGCGCTGCAGTGCTTGAACGGCAACCTGGGCTAGGAGGGCAGCACCATGAATCATCGCCGATTCATCCGGAGCAAACGCGGCATTGTGCAGGCCCGGCATGGTTGATGCCGTATGCGGACGTCCACCCAGCATCCAGAAACAAGCTGGCATCATCTGCGAGTAGTAGGCAAAGTCCTCTCCCCACATCTTGGGTTCAAAGCTGCCAACGTTGTCGATGCCCAGCAAGCTCTCGGCAACCGAACGGGCGAAGGATGTAGCAGCGGCATCGTTGACCAGAGGTGGATATCCCTTTTCGATGCGCAGATGACCGTGACATCCATACAGTTCGGCAATGCGACGAGTATGATCCTCCAGCCACTGCCAGGCATGCTCTCTCCACGCAGGGTTGAAGGAGCGGAGGGTACCCTTCATCTCTACCGTGTCGGGAATCACGTTCGTGGCATGTCCACCGTGCAGTGCCGTGACCGTCACGACGCCAGCATCCAGCGGATTGCGACTCTGTGTAATCAGGCTCTGCAGATGTTGCACGAGGGCCGTAGCTGCCATGATGGGATTGTGTCCTTTATGGGGCTGCGCGGCATGGGCGCCGAAACCTGTGATCTCCCAGTACAGCTCGTCGGCTGCAGCCATCATTGATCCTGCAACGAACTCCACCCGCCCAGCCGGCGAATCGGGATTGATGTGCTGCCCGAAGATGATCTCGGGCACGGGATCTTCGAGGGCTCCCTCGGCAATCATGATGCTGGCACCTCCCGGAGTCTTTTCCTCACCCGGCTGGAACAAGAGCTTCACAACACCGCCAAGCTCAGACTCTCGCTCCTTGAGCAGGCGAGCCGCACCCAAGAGCATCGACGTGTGCGTGTCGTGCCCACAGGCATGCATCACTCCTGGAACCGTCGAGGTGTAGGGCAGTCCCGTATTCTCCGTGATGGGCAAGGCATCGATATCGGCGCGCAGTGCAACGCATCTCGTCCCGGTGCCTATGTGTGCTACTACGCCGGTGCGTGCCACTACGCGGTGGGGAATGCCGAGGGCGGATAGCTCACGCTGAATGTAGGCACACGTTTCGACCTCCTGAAATGACAGCTCGGGATGGGCATGGAGGTGTTGGCGGTGCATCTGCACGGTTGGAAAGATCTTCGCGCTGTCGTCAAGCAGGGTGGTGCTCATGATCTGCCTCAGATTGAGGATGGGGGAAAGTCGTAGAGGGCGTCACCTGTGAGGTGCACTGCCGTGATGTGTTCATCGTGATCAATTGCCACCTGCAACTCTCGGCCACTCGGGGGAATCACCGTGACATGATCGGTGAGTCTTCCGGAGTGCCACAGTGCAACGGCCGTTGATACAGCTCCAGTTCCGCAGGCCCCCGTAATTGCCTCTACACCTCGCTCAAAGGTTGCCAGTCGAACGTGGCTGGGATCGAGAACCGTGGCCATGTTCACGTTTGCACCGCGTGGAAACTGCGGATGATGGCGAAGTACGCCGATCAGGCCGTCGGAGCTATCGAGCATCCCTTCCACAACAACGTGGTCGGAATTGACCATCACGTAGGTTGCCGGAATCGTAACGTTCGTCAAGGTTCCAACGGGATAGTCAATGATGGACGTTGGTGCTGGTAACTGTACCTCAACGATGCCATTGGCGATCATGCGTGCCTCGTAGGGATGATCGTTGACCGTGATGGCAAGGGGCTTGTTGGCAGGGAGGTGAAAGTGGTCGGCTGCCCATCGCACGGCACAACGGGTTCCGTTGCCGCACATCATGCCGCTGCTCCCGTCCGGGTTGTAGAAGTCGATGGCGAGATGATGGGTTGGCCTGTGGATCAGCAAGACGCCCTCAACGGGCATTCCATCCGGACGTGGGTGCATGGCAATGAGTTGCGGAATATCTACGGGATGTTCTGGCGATTCGCCAACAAGGAAACGGTTTCCCGCACCGCTCATGTGAACGAGCTGCATCAGGAACGCTCCGCAAGGTGGAGAATCTCGAGCAGTTCCTGGTGAATGAGCCCATTGGTTGCCACGATACTGGAGGCCTCGAGCTGCATCGTGATGCCATCGTACTGGGTGACGACGCCACCTGCTTCTCGCACAAGACACGTGCCAGCTGCCATATCCCATGGTTGCAGCTCCACCTCCCAGAATCCATCGAACCGGCCTGCTGCAGTGTAGGCAAGATCCAGAGCCGCACTACCCAATCGACGAATCGGAAGCCCCTTGCCAACAAGCGATGCGAACTGATCGATGCAGCGTCGAGGATTAGACTCCACGTTGTAGGGGAATCCTGTGACGAGGATGCTGTCGTCCACGGCCGTCGTGGCTGAAACGCCGATGGGACGGCCATTGAGGAGGGCACCACCGCCGTGGTAGGCCGTAAATAGTTCGTCGAGCATCGGGTTGTAGATCACGCCAGACACAACCTGGCCGTTGACGGCTGCTCCGATGCTGACACAGAAGATTGGAATCCCATGGGCGAAGTTGACTGTGCCGTCCAGCGGATCAACGATCCACGTCAGCGACGATGTACTCACACCCGAGCGCATACCACCCTCTTCACCCAAAAACTCCGACGACGGAACCAGATCCGTCAAGAGTTCGTGGAGAAGATGCTCAACACGAATGTCGTACTCGGTCACGAGGTCGTGGATGCCAGACTTTGCACGAGAGGCCTGAATGCCTCCAAAACCGTCTCTCAGTAGTGCCCCTGCTTGGCGGGCAGCCTGTGCAGCATCCTGAGTGAGTTGGGCAAGATTGAACGGTACAGTGTGCATACAACACAAAGCTACACTGTATCTTTGCACCTCATGCTCAACTACCGCTTGGTTAGATTTTCCAGCACCGTGATCGCTGCGCTGGTCCTGTGCATCGTGTCTGCTACGGCCCAGGTTGTGCCGTCGTTTTCGAAGCCACGATTTATCCCGAAGGGTCCGTACCAGTACGATACGACCGATGCCCAGGGATCGATCACGTTGGCTCAGGAAACGGCAGGGCTGCTTACCCGCGAGATTGATCCTCGCACCTATATCGTGGGACCGAACGATGTTCTTACCGTCAGCGTATGGGCAACGGAATCGGTCCACGACGACGTCATCGTGTCGCCCGAGGGCAAGATTGTGCTTCCCCACGGCGGGGTGATCGTGGTCAAAGGCTTGTCGCTGGACTCCGTCCAAACGCTCGTCAAGAGTGCTATCGGAAAGATTTTCCACCAAGCGAAGGTTGACGTATCGCTTCGGAAACTCCGCCAGTTTAAGGTGTATGTTCTCGGCGCTGTTGCAATACCGTCGGTGGTGACGGCTACGGCGGCAGATCACGTATTCGACGTTGTCGAGCGGGCGGGAGGGGTGGTAGACACTGCCTCGATCCGTGGTGTCATGCTCGTGCGTGAGGGCCAGAGCGAGCCGATCACCGTGGATCTGCAGCGGTATATGTCCTACGGCGACAAGTCCCAGAATCCAACAGTTCTTGGTGGGGACCGGATCATCGTGCCATTGCGTAACACCAAGAACGTGATTGCCATTGCCGGCGAGGTGAAGCAGGAAGCCGAGTTCCCGTTCCTCAATGGTGATTCGCTGTCGACCCTCGTTCGCATGTCGGGAGGCATTCTGCCATCGGCGAGACTCGATTCCGTGGTGCTCGTACGTATGCGCCCATCGGATCGCAGGCCGTACCGCGAATTCCTAGATCTGACCACCTGGGGCGATCAGTTATACTCCGGTACACCACTTGCTGGTGACCTGCCTCTGACCAGCGGCGATCGCCTCTACATCAGGGCGGTTCCCAAATGGAGTGACCGTCAGCAGGTGATCGTTGAAGGTGAAGTGCAGTATCCTGGCTACTTCGCCATTATTCCAAACGAAACGCGCCTGAGTGACGTGATCGCTTCGGCAGGGGGCTTCACCGAAAAGGCCTCATTAGAGGATGCTGTGGTGATTCGCACGAGCGAAGTAAAGCTCAAGGATGCCGAGTACGAGCGTCTGTCCAAGCTTCCTCCTTCGGAGATGAGTGAGGGAGAGCTTCAGTACTTTCGAACCAAGTCACGTGAAGTCAAGGGCGTCATGTCGATCGACTTCGTGGACCTGTTTCGCAAAGGCATCCAGGATAACAACCCGCTGCTGCGCGATGGGGATAGTATCTACGTCCCGGAGCGTAATCTGTACATCAACATTACCGGCTCGGTGCGAAATCCAGGACGGATTGTCTATCAGGCCGGCCGGACCTACCTCGACTACATCGAACTGGCGGGTGGCTATGGCTTCCGCGCCGACCCTGATGCCACGTTGATCGTGAAGGTCAAGGGTGACCAGTTCCCAGCAGATGCCGAGAACTACACCCTCGAACCAGGTGATAACATCCTGGTGCTGGATGAGCCGGAAACCAAGTTCATCGACGTGTTCACCTCGGCGCTGACAATCGCTGCACAGCTTGTGACCATTGTTGGTGTGATTCTCACCATCGTCCGACTCCAGTAGCGGCTAGGATAGCATGAACGGCATCCCCCTCATTGAACTCTACCGTAGATCGCTTCCCGTCTACATCCGAACGATGGTTGTGATGTTGGCTGGTCTTGGTGCCGTCAGCTTCCTGATGCCATATACGTACACGGCATCCACCACCATCATGCCGCCAGATACGAAGCAGAGCGGTGGAGGATTGTCGGCCCTGTTGCAGAACTCTCCAATGTCGATCGGCCTCGAGGGGTCCGGTAGCAATAAATCATCCCTCGTGTTTAAGGAAATCTTGGCCTCGCGCACGCTGTTCGAGGGGGTGATTGATACGCTTGGCCTGATGAAGCACCCGTTGTTCACGGATATCGAGCGCGATGATCTCGTTGAGCATCTGCGCGAATCCTGCACCATTGAAACGCGCAAGTCCGGTGCCTTGTCGATTGATGTGGACGTGACAACATCGTGGTTCGGCGGTTTGTCGGATCAACGCACACAGGCTGCTCAGGCTGCAGCCGATATTGCCAACGCCGCACGGTCGGTGCTGGATCGCTTGAATCAAGAAAAGTCCGTCTCGCAGGCCCGCCAAACGCGCGCCTACATCGAACGCGTCCTGCTGGCAACGAAAACGCGCATCGACTCTCTCCAAACAACGCTGCAGGCCTTTCAGTCGCAGAATAAGGTGTTCTCGTTGGACGACCAGATGAAGGCCCTTGTGGACAATGCTGTTGCCATTGGTTCTCAGCTTGCTGAAGCTGAGGTCGAATTAGCCCTTGCGCGTCAGGACTACTCCAAGGGCTCTCCCCAGGTAGAGTTCTTAGAGCGCAAGATCGCGTCACTGCGCGAGCAGTATGATCGCGTTCAAGCCGGTGGTTTGGTGACCACTGACGGCTTTTCCATTCCCTTCCGTGAAGTGCCAACGCTGATGCGCCAGTTCGGCAATCTGGTGCGTGATCTCGAGATCCAGGAGAAGATGAATGCCTATCTCGAATCACAGCGCATGGAAGAGCTGATTCAGGAGGCAAAAGATGTCTCCACAGTGGTGGCTCTCGATACAGCGATTCCACCCCGTAAGCGATCGTCACCGAAGCGGCTGCTTATGCTCGCTCTGGCATGGCTGGTTGGTACGCTCAGTTTTGCCGTGGGTATTCCATTGCGCGCCGTGTTCGGCAATCCTCAACCAGACGCCTAACCCAGGTACTTGTTCGATTCCTGTCGTATCTGCGAAGCAACGTAGCGCAGCGAGGGTAGGGCTGAGCGCTCCGCAAGTGGTACATACCGATCCAGCGTCGCGTGGAGGTAGACGAGGGGGTTGCGCTTCAGGTTGAACTGCAGGCAGCGAATATTATCCAAACGAGCCGCTAGCTTGATGAGAACACAGTCATCACTGGACTGCGATAACTGCGTGACGTAGGTACGGTCCACGCCGTCAGGGTCTAGTCGGGCAGCTGGGAGATCCTTGGTTAGTGTCTCTACCATGTAGGCCACATAGGAGCCAAAGTTGTACTCCAGCACCCCGCGTGTAATCATGGTAGAATCTTCAAGGACGTCGTGCAGCAGAGCAGCGATGATGATGTCGGTATCCACCACCTGCAGTTCGTCGATGAGGATTTTGACGGTGCGTGTACAATGGTAGAAGTACGGAGTGCCGTCGTTGCGCACTTGTGCCTCGTGCACACTCTGCGCCATCTCGTAGGCATTCATCACGTGTGGCAGGTCAAGGACGTTTCCCCACTGCGACAGCCGAGCCTCGAGCTCATTGGGTCGCAGGTGTGTCTGATTGTAGGCTGGTTCATTGGATGGGAACATCGAGATCAGGCTCCTGTTGGTACGATGCTCATTAATTCCCGCGCACTTTGCAGGGCGGCCTCGGAGACGTCTTCGCCACTGATGAGTTTGGCTACCTCCACCACCATGTCGGTGGATGCTATTTCCTCGGCTGATACCTGTGCTCTGCCTTCAACATCGCGTTTCTCTACGCGAATCATCGTAGCTGCCAACGAGGCAATCTGTGGCAAGTGCGAGATGCAGATCACCTGATTCCTCTCAGCCAGCATCCGCATTTCCTCGCCAACCTTCCGTGCGATCTTGCCGCTGATGCCGGTGTCGATCTCGTCGAACACGAGTGACGAAGCCACCGACGCAGCCTGGACTTTTTTCAAGGCCAGCATGAACCGCGAGAGCTCACCGCCGGAGGCCACCTTGCCCAACGGACGTGGAGGTTCTCCTGCGTTGGC
Organism: Candidatus Kapaibacterium sp.; assembly: GCA_030833725.1. Taxonomy (GTDB): domain Bacteria; phylum Bacteroidota; class Ignavibacteria; order Kapaibacteriales; family Kapaibacteriaceae; genus OLB6. The sequence continues at coordinate 9,391 of JAURGP010000040.1, forward strand.
GGTAAACAGAAACTCGATTGCTTCCGCACCTGTTGGTCCGAGTGGTGCCGGTGTTGATTGTACCTCGACGATGGCTGCCGGCATTCCCACGTTCGATAGTGTCTTCTGCAGCGCAAGGGTAAGGGGCTTTGAGGCTTGTGTACGCTTTGTGGACAGGAGATCGGCCTGGTGTTGCGCAGCGTCCGTTGCCGCCTGAAGTTCACGGCGTGCCTGCTCGAGATCGAGGTCGATCACCTGCAACGAAGCCTCCTCGGCTGTCAGCTGGTCCAGTGCTGCGCACGCCTCGGTGACCGAACCATAGAGCTTGCTCAGTCGCTGCAGCGACCGGTAGCGCTGGCGCAACTGGTCGAGTTCCTCAGCGCTAAGCTGCTCGGCGTCAAGGAACGTCGACACCGCCATTGCTGCTTCTCGGCAGGATGTGGCCGCGCTGTGGAGCTCCTGTACGAGGGGAGCGAGCTCGGCGTGGTAGGGCTTCAAGATCTCGAGGTGTCGTATCGCCTGTACGATCTGTGCATGGGCTGATAACGCATCGTCGTACAACACGGTATAGGCCTCGGATGCCGCCTGCTGAAGTTCCTCAGTGGCCTCAGCACGCTTAAGGGTGTCGTTCAGGATCAGATCCTCGTCAGGCTGTGGTTGGATGCGACGCAACTCTTCAATGGCCTCGGCAATCCGCTGTTGCTCCTGCTCAGCCTGTGCTGCTCTTCGCTCGAGGTCATCCACGCGAGACGCTGCTGTTCGCAGGGCAAGGTAGAGATCCTTCATCTGAGCGCGCTCTGCGTGCAAGCCCCCTACATCATCGATGATCGACCGATGCAGGTTGGTATCCATCAGTCCCACCGTATCGTGTTGGCCGTGGAAATCCATCAGGTGTTCGGCAAGCTGGCGGACCGTTGTTGCCGTGGTGGGAGTGTCGTTGACGAAGCAGCGACTGGTGCCGGAGGAGGCGATCTCCCGACGGATAATCAGATCGGCATGATCCCAGGCAAGCTCATGCTCGGCAAGAAGTCGGTGGATGGGGTGGTCCGCTGCAATAGAGAAGGTAGCCTCCACAATCGCCTTGCGCGCATCGAGTCGGACAAGGTCACCAGAAACCCTGCTACCGAGTGCGGCTGCTAGGGCATCGATGATGATGGACTTACCAGCACCTGTTTCACCAACCAGTGCGGTTAGCCCTGGTCCAAGGGTAAGGTGAACCTCGTTAATGAGAGCAAAGGAACGAATCGAGAGTTCGCGAAGCATGCTAGATGCGTGTGACCCGAGAGGTGAACAGCTTCACCGCACCATAAATCACGGCGATGGCAATCGCGACGGATACCATCGGATGCACTTCTTGACCGATCACCACAAGCGAAATCGTGACAAGGTAGGTGGCAATCGCAATGATAATGATCCACAAAGCAGCCATTGACCTGTTTCCTCTCAATGATGGTACGATGATGGTACGATGACGGTACGATCCGAAGCGCGTACCTACGGATGTTCTACGCCCCGTGGGGTCCCGTGGGAACCGATGAATGGTGCAAAGTCTCGTTGGAATGCCGGCAATTTATTGGACGGCACCTTTACGGTCAAGATCGTACCTAGTTCATCGTCGGACCTGTCCAGCACGTCTGCGCGTTCGTAAATGGTAGAAACAACCTTGCTGTGGGCATAGGGGACAATCACGGTATGGATAGCTGACAGGTCCTCGATAGCCTCCTGCATGGCCTGAAGCAGGCGGGTAATGTTGATACCGCGCTCCGCCGAGATGAACAGACAGCCCGGATACTCAGCTTCGGTGTCTGCCAGTAGAAGAGGGTTGTCCACGCGGTCGACCTTGTTGAATACCAACAACAGTGGTGTATCCGTAACGCCCAGATCGAGAAGGGTTTGCTCTACGACGTTGATGTGTTCGCGGAACTGCTCGTGGCTGATATCTACAACATGAACCAGCACATCGGCTTCGAGGGTTTCGGCCAGCGTCGAGCGGAATGAAGCCACCAGTTGCGTCGGAAGCTTGCGGATGAAACCAACCGTGTCGCTCAGCAGCGCACGCTGACCCGATGGCAGCTCAAATCCCCGAACCGTGGTGTCCAAGGTTGCAAAGAGGCGGTCCTCCACGTAGGCGTCGGTCTGTGTGATACACCGAAGCAACGTCGACTTGCCAGCATTGGTGTAGCCCACAAGAGCAAAGCGAGGCAGAGACTGGCGCCCCTTGCGCTGCACAGCACGCTGGGTATCTATTTCGGCAAGTTTCTCCCGCAGTCGCTGCATTCGACCACGATACATGCGTCGGTCGGTTTCAATCTGGGTTTCGCCCGGCCCCTTGGTTCCTACGCCGCCATACTGCTTCGAAAGGTGGGTCCACATCCGCGAGAGGCGTGGCAGGAGATACTCGAGCTGAGCCAGCTCCACCTGAGTTCGCGCTTCTTTCGACTGCGCCCGTGCAGCGAAGATGTCTAAGATGACACCGGTGCGATCCAGCACCTTCACTTTGAGCGCTTCCTCAAGGTTTTTGAGCTGCGTTGGTGTGAGCTCGTCGTCAAACACCACCATCTGCACACCGGATTCCTCAACAAGGCCGGCAAGCTCCTCCACCTTACCTTTACCCAAGGCCGTCGATACATCTGGCCGCGCGCGCTCTTGGTACAGGCGCAGCTCAACGTCCGCACCAGCAGTATCGAGCAGCAGTTCTAGCTCATCGAGATGTTCGCTGACAACGTTCTGATCGGATCCCTTGGGCACAACGGCCACCATGATGGCACGTTCTCTTGGGAGTTCCCCAATGGGGTGAAGTTCGGTCTTTGACATGATCTTTCTTACGTATGTACAAACATACCACGGAGAGAGCGGTACATTTGGAGTATGAGTGGTATTCTGTTTGGCGTCATCGTTGGTGTGCTCGCTGCCGCTGGTCTGCATACGGCGTATGCACAGTCCACATCAACCCCGTTGCCGGTTGTGTGCGAGGGGGCCGATAGCCTAGTAGGCCAAGACCTGTCGTCGGGGGGGCAGCGATCGTTCATCGGAAACGTACGGTTTCGGCAAGGCGATGTGACCGTCCGTTGCGATCGAGCCACCCAGCTGGAGGGCTCGAATACCGTGGATCTGTTTGGTAACGTGGTGGTGCGGCAAGGTACCGTGACGATGCGATCGGTATCGGCGCGGTACGACGGAAACAGCCACCTCGCCACAGCCAGTGGCAACGTGCTGCTCACCGATCGTCACCACACGCTTTCGGCACGTCAGGGGACCTACTCTACGGATACGCGGAAGGCCACGTTCGAGCAGAACGTGCGTGCTACCAACGATACAGTGGTGGTGTGGTCGAACCGGGCATGGTACGATCGCACCTCCGGGGTGCGAACTGCTGCCGGTATGGTTCTGGCCCTCGACTCCTCTACACACACGATTCTACAGGCAGACTCCCTCCTGCACGATCCCTCGGCGGACTCCTTGCGTGCCATCGGACACGCTATTGTCTGGCTGCAGGATTCCGTGCTCATGGTCGTGCAGGCCAATTCCATGGCCGTTTACCAGCATGGTAGAGACGATTCTGTCGTAGCCACTGGTTCAGTCCAACTGTATCATCCTTCCTTTGCCGCAACGGCTGCGTCTCTCCGCCATCATGAGAGCCTTGGCACGACGTGGCTGGAGGGTGATCCCGTCCTGTGGGCTGATTCTTCGCAGCTGACAGCCGATACGATTCTGGTAGAGGCTCCGGCTCAACAACTCCAACGGATTGTGGGGCGGGGTAGGGGGCTTCTGGCAGCTCGGTCCGACAGTCTCTATCCTGATCGTATTGATCAAGTGCTGGGCGATATGGTCGTTGTGCGCGTAGCCAATGATACCATCCGCTCGATCGCAGCGCACCCGAATGCTCGGAGTATCACCTGGCGGTGGGAGGGGACAGATCCCCAGGGGGTTGCCACGTTTGCCTCCGATTCGTTGTCGGCAACGATGCAGGACGGTGCCATCAACGATGTCCTCTGGTTGGAGGGCGTCGCAGGCGAGGTCGTGCCCGAGCGACTGGCCGCTGGCAAGGAGGGTTCGTTCAATGCTTCGTCCCTTCACTGGCATGCAGACCGCCCAAAGCCTCTCCCTCCTCCGACGCTACCGAAGGTACCAGATTCTGCCACGGTTCGTCCCTGATTTTTACGTAACATGACGCCGGAGGTAGGTGCCCATGCTACGTGTCGGCCGTTCCGTCATAATCGTGATCGTCCTTGCCTGTGCGCTGCTGTCGGCAGTTGCGCAGGTGGAGCGTGTCCTGCCGCGCAGAACGTCGTCCAGCCTTGAAGGTACCTCCTTCATCGTGGGATTTATGCAGAACGAGATTCGCGACGCAGGTCAGGATCCGCGTCTCCAAATCTTCATCAGTTCGCAGTACGATGCCCTGGTGACGCTGCACTATCCGTCAGCCCCCTACACCCAGGTGCGATACGTTCCCGCCAATACCGTGCACGTTGAAACCGTACTACCGGCCTACATGTGCTCGACGTCCGAGGAAGTTGAGCGTAAAGCCATCGCGATCACTTCGACGGTTCCCGTGGTAGTGTACACCCTCAATACCCTGGCCACGTCTACCGACAGCTATTGCGCCATTCCGATCAAGCATCTTGGAACACAATACCTCACCGTAAACGCTCCCACAGACCACTACGAGCCGCGCTGGCCGAACATCGCACTGGATACAGCGCGTCGGGTTGGAGAGTTCATGATTATTGCCGTAAAGAACGCTACGGATGTTACCATCACCCCAGCCGTGACCACCAAGGCAGGGAATCTCCCGTGGCGATCGTTCACCGTGCGTCTCGACAGCGGTGATGTGTTTCAGGTGCAAGCTCAGGATAGTCCACACGGTGCGGGGGATCTCACTGGCAGCCGCATCGAAGCCGATCGGCCTGTAGCCGTGTTGAGTGGACATATGCGCACGAGCATGCCGGGACAGATGCGCTCGTCCAAGGATCATCTCGTAGAGATGCTGCCACCGATGCAGACGTGGGGTACGGAGTATGTCACAACGCCCTTTGCCCAGGTGGAAGGGGGCGATATCGTGCGCCTGATGGCAGCCGATGCCGACACCTACGTCGAAATCGTGACCTCCGACGGTGTGGTGGATCAGTACTTTGCGCGCGCCGGTGAGTGGCGCGATGTGACCGTGGAGAAGGCCGTCAGTTACCGCAGTAGTAAACCGTTTTTTGTCGTGCAGTTCATGCCCAGCAGTCGACCCGCGTCGGGTACGAGTCCGTTCTACGACCCCGCCATGGTGGTCGTCCCAGCCGTTGATCAGTTTGTCGAGAGCGCACTGTTTCAGTTCCCGGTACTTGATACCATTGCACAGATCGGCACAGCGCGCGAGTTCTACTACTACATTAACCTTGTCACCGAAGCGGTGGCCCTTCCGTCGCTACGGGTGAATCGAACCCTCATTACCACCCTTGCTCCCGAGATCGAATCTCAGGTGGTGCCGGGAACCACGCTTCACTGGGCTCAGATTCGATTCACGCCGGGTTCCTTCACACTCACGGCTGATTCCGGGCGGTTTTCTGGCGTGATGTATGGTACGGGCTATGCCGATTCGTATGCCAATCTCTTCGGAGTGTCCTACGAGAACCCGGCGGCCACGGAGCGGACTCCTCCGGAGTTTCAACTGGCCGTCAACTGTGGGAACATCAACGGCAATGTTGTAGATGTGGGCACGGATTCGGTGCGGCTCGCCTCGGTGGAGGTACAAACCGATCAGACGTTCAACTATACGTGGACCATCTCCAATCCGATCGATGAACGTGGTAGCATTGAGTTCTTTGCCCGCGTTCGCGATCCCCTGCGTGCGGCGCGGATGGTGCTGCATGCCTACGATGCTCTCGGAAATGGGAAGGAGTGGCTCTATGACTACCGTCCAGCCATGGTCGACGTACCGCCAACGGACGTCGAGCTTCCGGTGCGCATCAATGAGACGACCTGTGTAGATGTCCCCGTGGTCAACTCCTCCGATCGAGAAGTGACAATCGCGTCATTGGTGCTACGAGGAGATCCACGATTCTCCCTCGGTGCAACCATCCCGCCCAATACCGTGCTCGCAGCTGGAGACACGCTCGTCGTACGCATCTGCTACGTACCTGATGGATCGGCGTCGTCCGGAAAAACCACCATCGATCTCGACCTCGGTTGTGGCGTGCAAGCATCTGTCGTGGTTCGAATTCAACAGGCAGCCTCGCTGCAGTTTGAGGACCTAGACCTTGGCGAGGTCCTTCTGGGCGATACGGTCTGTGGGGAGATCCCGTTGGTCAATGATGGTACATCGGCTGTGCTAGTGGATGCTACCTTGGCAGGGAAACAGATTGGTGCTGCCAACGTGTGGTTGCGTGGCAGTCGGCCAGCGCTACCCGTACAACTTGCTCCGGGTGACACCATCTGGTTCGACGTGTGCGCCACAGCAGTGGACGAGGGAACTGCAGAGCGCACTGACACCATCGACTCGCCCGATGTCATCGGAGTGACCTCCACTGTTCGCCTTCGTGGTGTGCGGCCGCGTCTTGCGTCCATCATCATCGACTGGGGGAATCGTCGCGTCGGCAGCCGGCACGATACGACCGTGGTGCTGAGCAATACCGGAACAGCCTCTGCCGAGGCGGCACTCGGAAGCCCCTTCCCATCGCTGCCAGATTTCCTCGACCTCGGTAGTGCGTTTCCACTACGTGTGGGGGCTGCAGAGCAGCGCACACTGGCCTATGCCTTCCAGCCACAGCAGCCGGGACCAGTGCAGGACTCTGTTGACCTAACGATTGACTGGCGCGGCCATGAAGTTGTCACACTCATCTTAAAAGGGAACGGGCAGGCCCCGGATCTCCGTGGTTCCGTGATCGACATGGGCGAGGTGGAAATCGGCATGGCTAAGGACTCGATTGTCCAGTTCCTGGTAGGGGGCGGTACGATGCCAGCAACGGTCAGCGCTGTGGTACGGGAAGGGGCTGATGTTGCTGCGTTCACGGTAGATCCCCGACTGCTGAACCTGCAAGGCGTAGATCCCTCAGTGGTTGTTGACGGCTCCTTGCGATTTACGCCGCAGCGGGCTGGTGAGCACGAGATGGACATTCTGGTCGTGTACGATGGCGGGCTCGATGGATCAGCCGACACGGCTTGGGTGATTGTGCGTGGCCGTGGGGTCGAGGTGCTCATTCCTGATGTTGTGCTTGAGGTTGAAGGCGAAGCTGTGGTGCTACCGTGCACGCCTGTCACCATTACGGTTGCCCTTGAGAATACCGGGCAGACAACCCTGATTGTTGACAGTCTCGTCATTATCGGCGAAACAGTCGTCGACGGTCCGTTTCCAGTGATTGACCCTGGAGATCGATTCTCCACGACAGTGGAGCTTGAGCCCCGCACGACTGCAAGCTCCGTTACCGTAACTGCCATGGCATGGTGCCGAACGCCTGAAGACAGCGTGATCACGAGACGTGCAACGTTTACGTTTGATCTGCTAGCGGTGGCGCCCTCGTTGTCGCTTGCTAACGTGAGTAGGGTGGAGTATGGTCAAACGGTCGTCATCACCCTCGACCTTGAACAAACAGCGCCGTTTGCTGTTGGCGAGCGCTACCGCATGACGCTGCGTGCTCCACAGGATCGATGGAGATTCACTCCAGAGCCACCTGTGCGAGCTCTGCTCCAGG
>JAURGP010000041.1 GCA_030833725.1 Candidatus Kapaibacterium sp.
CTTGGTCTGTATGATCCTGAGCGCATTCGCCGCCCACGTGTTCGACGTGGAGGGGGAGCAACGTCGTATGACAATGCCGTCTCGCAGGTTGTTGCGGCAGTACGTGATGCTCAGGCAGCTGGTAAGAAAGCTGTTCTAGTGATTGGTGAGCATGCTTCGCCATCGTTTTCTGCCATGCTCTCGGACATTAGCGCGTCGATTCCCGCAATCTCGACGGTGATGATGCCAGCGATCTCGTCATCAAACGTCGCCATGGCGAATCAGGCCGTGCTTGGCATCAACGCTGAGCTGGTGCCGGACCTCTCTAAGGCGAAGGCCGTGGTGTGTGTCGATGCTGACCCACTCGGTACAGATCCGCTGGCAACGTACCACACGTCGCGATTTGCCCAGATGCGTCGCCCTTCAAAGGACGCCAGCGCAATGTCGAAGCTCGTTGTGGCCGAGGCGCAGTACTCGCTGACGGGTGCGAATGCAGATGAACGTACGCGCTTGCACCCATCGCAAATCGAACCATTCCTAGCAGTGCTCGAGCAGATCGTTGCAGGAAGTGCTGCCATCGGTGCCGACCTTGCCGCCCAAGCCAGCGAGGCAACACGCGCTGCTGCTGCAGACGCTGCCCGCCATCTTACGCAAAATGCCGGATCGGCGGTACTCATGGTCGGGCGCCATCTGTCGCCACGGGCGCAGGCAATGGCCATTGCCATCAATGCGGCCGCGAATGCCTACGGCACCGTGATCTCCGCCAACCACGTGTTGCCGAATAGTGGTCAGACTGACGCTGCCGTTGCAGCGCTGGAAGCCGACCTCAACGCCGATATGGTGCATGCACTCATCTTCGTGGACGTCAACCCAGAGTACTCCGCCAGCCGCTCCTTCCGTGCAGCGATGGTAAAAGCTCCCGTTCGCGTAGCGATGAACCTGTACGAAGATGAAACTGCCGCAGTGTGCGACATCAGCATTCCTGGCTCCCACTGGCTTGAGTCGTGGGGAGACGCCGAGGCCATCGATGGCTCGTTGTCGATTCGTCAGCCGTTGATTGCTCCAATGAACGAAGGTGTGGCTTCTACCGAAGACACCATCATGAAGATTGCACGTGGTGTAAACGGCGAGCTGTTCGCCTCCGTGGAGACCTATCACGACTATGTCAAGGCGCGTTGGTCTTCGGTAGGGGAGTGGAACACAATGCTACGCGATGGTGTAGCTGTCTCTCCACGCGCTGCTTCCATGCCATCCGTGAATCTCTTCGCAGGTGCGGCACTTCCTGTTGCTTCCACGCCAGCTAAGATGGTGGTGATGACCGTACCATCACTGGCTCTGTATGATGGTCGCATCACGAACAATGCTTGGCTGATGGAGTTGCCAGATCCCGTGACGAAAATCACGTGGGAGAACGTTGCACTGATGAGTGCGCAAACGGCCGTAAGCCTGGGTATTGCTTCCAGCTTGTCGGCAGCTGACGTTGCTGCCGCCAACGGACGTGTGGTGTCGGTGAAAACCGATTATGGCACCGTGGATCTACCAGCGTGGGTACAACCTGGTATGGCCGACGACGTCGTTGCCGTCAGTCTTGGCTTTGGCCGCACGGCTGGTACGGTGTCGACATCTATGGGTGTCAATGCCTTCAGCTTGGGAACAACTGCCGTAGGCTACAACGTGGCCGAGGTCAAGGCTGTGGGCAATAGTGTGCACAAGGTAGCCTGTTCCCAGGATCACCACACCCTTGGTGATGGTCAGTCGGAGCATGATCAACGGCCTGTTGCCAAGCGCGTGACGCTGGCCGACGTCGAAGCCGGTGTGTATCCCAACTTGAAAGAGCACTTCCCGAGTGCTGGTAAGGATGGCAACTACCTCGAGCCCCTTTCCATCACGGCCGACTACGAGTACAAGGGCCACCGGTGGGGAATGGTCATCGACATGAGTGCCTGTACCGGTTGCTCGTCCTGTGTGATCGCCTGCCAAAGCGAGAACAACATCCCGACGGTGGGCAAGGAGCAGGTGATGCTCGGCCGCGAAATGCACTGGATCCGGATTGATCGCTACTACACCGGATCGATGGAATCACCCGACACGATTGTCGAACCAATGCTGTGTCAGCATTGCGAAAACGCTCCCTGCGAGAACGTGTGCCCGGTAGCGGCCACCACGCACTCGCCCGAGGGCTTGAACGAAATGACCTACAACCGTTGCGTGGGTACACGCTACTGCTTGAACAACTGTCCGTATAAGGTTCGTCGATTCAACTTCCTGAACTACCACACGGATTATGCTTCGCCGATGGATCTGGTGTTCAACCCGGATGTCACGATGCGGATGCGCGGTGTGATGGAGAAGTGTACCTTCTGCGTTCAACGTCTGCATGAAGCCAAGTGGCATGCCCGTGATGAGGGTCGGGCTCGGATCAAGGATGGTGAAGCCATCACAGCGTGTCAAGAAGCCTGCCCGGCAGGTGCTATCATCTTTGGTGATACGAACGCCCCCGAGAGCAACGTGTCGAAGGCCCGGTATAACGAACGCGGTTTCCGCGTGCTATCCGAGCTGAACGTGCGTCCACAGGTGACGTATCTCGCCAAGGTGAAGAATACCACCGAGAAGACGCCGGACCCACACGCTGCCCACGCTGCCCCTGCCGCTCACGGCACCCATTGATAGATAAGAAACTCGTACTAACAACACCAGGATGTCGACATGACCGTCGCCCAGGAACAAGAACGAATGCAGGCGCATCTCTCGCACGAAGAACCCGTGCGCGAGCAGCTTGTGCTCGGCAATCCATCGATGCGGGATATCACCGCTCGGATTGCCAGTATCGTTGAATCCAAGATCACCACGAAGTATCTCCTCACACTGGGTTTAACCGGTACGATGGCGGCCTTGGGTTTGTTCGCCCTGTACTACACCATCACCACCGGTATTGGTGTGTGGGGCTTGAACAATCCGATTGGTTGGGGATGGGACATCACCAACTTCGTATTCTGGATCGGTATCGGCCACGCCGGCACACTGATCTCTGCTATCCTGTTCCTGTTCCGCCAGAAGTGGCGCACAGCGATCAACCGTTCGGCCGAGGCCATGACGATTTTCGCTGTGGTGTGCGCATTGACCATGGTATTGAGTCACACTGGTCGTCCGTGGCTCTTCTACTGGCTTCTGCCGTATCCGAACCAGATGCAAATGTGGATCAACTTCCGATCCCCACTGGCGTGGGACGTGTTCGCCGTGAACACATACTTCGCTGTGTCGGCCATGTTCTGGTTTGTGGGTCTGATTCCTGACCTTGCTACGGTGCGGAACTACGTCAAGGGTCCGGTTGCCAAGAAGATCTACTCCTTCCTGTCGCTGGGTTGGACGGGCTCGACGCGTCACTGGCACCACTACGAAATCGCCTACATGATTCTGGCAGGTATTTCCACGCCGCTGGTATTGTCCGTGCACTCGGTGGTATCCTTCGACTTTACCGTGGGCGTGATGCCAGGATGGCACACTACAATCTTCCCACCGTACTTCGTTGCCGGCGCTATTTTCTCCGGCTTCGCTATGGTGATGACGCTGCTGGTGATTGCGCGCGAGATTCTTGATCTCAAGCAGTTCATCACACTGAAGCACTTTGAGAACATGAACAAGATCATCCTCGCCACGGGGATGATGGTAGGGTATGCCTACGCCATGGAGATGTTCATTGCGTGGTACTCCGGCAGCCAGTGGGAACGCTGGATCTTCATCAACCGAGCCATGGGTGACTATGCCTGGGCGTACTGGACCATGGTTGCCTGTAACGTGGTATCGCCGCAGGTGTACTGGTTCAAGAAGGCGCGCCGAAGCATTCCGTTGATGTTCGTGATCTCGATCTTCGTGAACATCGGTATGTGGTTTGAGCGATTCACCATCATTGCCACCACGCTGCATCATGACTTCCTGCCTGCATCATGGGGCTACTACACACCTACATGGGTGGAGATTTCCATCTTCGTTGGCACGTTCGGTATCTTCCTGACGCTGTTTTTGCTGTTTGCGAAGTTCGTGCCGGTGATTGCTATAGCCGAGGTGAAGTCCATCATGCCTTCGGCACAGCCATCACATCACCACGGCGATGACCATGGTCATCATCATTAATCAGTCGCTGGATTTCAATCAAGGATCATCACGATGAGTACTGCACCAGTTGGCGTTATTGGAGAGTACACGGACGTCAATCAGATTATGTCCGTTGCCGAGCAGATCCGCGACGCGGGCTATCGGCATTGGGATATTCACACTCCGTATCCGGTTCATGGTCTGGATAAGGCCATGGGGATCAAGCGTTCCTTCCTCACCTACATCTCGTTTGTAGGGTTGGTAGGGGGCTTATCCACTGCGCTCGGTTTGCAGTTCTGGACAGGTGCTGTGGACTACCTCCTCAACATTGGCGGTAAAGGATTTTTCAACTGGCAGTTCTCCGTTCCGGTAGACTTCGAGTTGAGCATCCTAGGAACGGCGATTGCCACCGTGGTTGGTTTGTTTGGACTGTGCAGGATCCCTACGTGGTACAACCGCTATCAGGACGACGCCAGCTTTCAGAAGGCCACGAACGACACGTATGTCGTTACCATCAACGCCGAGGACGATCGATTCTCGGCCGAGGGAACGCAGGACTTCCTGCGTCGTCTGGGTGCCAGCAACGTGCACCTGGTGAACAACGCTTGATCACTCATCTACCGAACTCGCATGAACGCTTCTCGTAAACTCTCGTTCTTGGTCCTGATCCCTGTGGGGGTTGTGACCGTGTTTGTGATTCTGATCCTATCGGGTCGCGTCACGTGGTTCTCCGAGCAACCTCCGTTGGAGTTCCAGCCGAACATGGATCACAATCGGAAAGCGATCACACAGTCTGCCAATGGCTTCTTCGCCGACGGAGCGAGTCAGCGTCCTCCAGTGGACGGCACCGTGGGCCGTACGCAAGTCGTGTACCCACTTGGTATGGGTGATGTCGAGCAGGCGGAGTCCTTTAACGTGGACCCGATGTACGAGCAGACGGAGTTCTTGCTCGCTCGTGGTCAGAACCGATTCAACGTGTTCTGTTCGCCATGCCACTACTACGACGCGCACAGCGAGAAGTCTGCGGTTTCGCAAAAGGGATGGCCGGGTATTCCAGACTTAACGCGTCCAGAGACGCAGGCCCTGTCGAATGCTCGCATCTTTCACATTATCAGTGCCGGCCAGAATCTGATGCCGAAGTATGCCGACAAGATCGCTCCAATCGATCGCTGGGCCATCATCTATTACCTGCGCACGCTGCAAGCCGCAGCGAGCTCGGCACCTGCACAAGAGAACTAATCGAAGAAGGGTAGAGGAATTCCTATGACAGACGTACACATTGGTTCAGCGCCGCTCATTGGCACCCTTCGGAAGGTTGGCATGGGGCTTCTCGTTGCCGGTTTGGCAGGTTTGGCGGCCGTCTATGCTATGAACGGACAAGAGCGGGCCGTAGCTGATTACCTGATCGGTTTCTGGTACTTTGCCGGGATCAGCCTGACCATGGTCTTCTTTGCCACGTTGCAGTATCTGGCTCGTGCCGGTTGGAGTGCGTCCATTCGTCGTGTGGCGGAAAACTACACGGGAATGGTTCCCTTCATGGCACTGTTCCTTGTTCCGATTGTGTTGAATCTGCTGAGTGAGCACCACTCCATCTACGAATGGTCACATGCGTCGGCCGCTCATGATCCTATCCTACAAACAAAGGCTGCCTACCTGAACGTACCGTTCTTTGTGGTACGGATGGGAATCTACTGCCTGTTGTGGATCGGCATGGCATGGTACATCGTTGGAAACTCCGTCAAGCAGGACGACGCCAAGGATATCACTCCAACACGCAAGAACTGGAAGCGCTCTGCACCGTGGATATTGGTGTATGCCCTCACCATCACGTTTGCCGCGTTTGACCTGTTGATGTCGCTCGAGCCTCACTGGTTCTCCACCATCTGGGGCGTGTACTCCTTCGCTGGGCACTTCGTGGCTGCGTTGTCCATCATCGCTGTCACGCTCGTGGCCTTCCACAATCGGGGACTGCTCAAGGGCTATATCCGGGATGAGCACTTCCACGACATGGGCAAGCTCATGTTTGCGTTTTCGGTGTTCTGGGCCTACATCGGCTTTTCGCAGTACTTCATCATCTGGTATGCAAACATCCCAGAGGAAACCATCTACTACACCCACCGGATGTCGGGAGGATGGGAGACTTTTGGCATCATCCTCATTGGTTTGCGATTCCTACTCCCATTTGCCTTGTTGCTCCGTCAGGACGTGAAGCGACGGAAGAATATGCTCTTGGTAGCTGCTGCCGTCATTCTGTCAGGCCACTTCATCGATATTGTCTGGATCGTGATGCCGGCAGTTGCGAAGGTCATCAACCATGAAGCCCCAACCGTCATCTTCGGATGGCAGGAGTTTATGGGTGTGCTGTTCTTCGCAGGTGTTTTTCTGTTCTTTGCCTCGCAGTTGTTCTCCAAGCGCCGATCGGTTGCCATCAACGATCCGCTGCTCCAGGAGTCGTTTGAGTATCATTCCTGAGAAACCAACCCTGAGAAACAGTGATCTATGAATCAGCATACGTTTGATGTTGTTGTCATTGGCTCCGGCCCCGGAGGCTACGTTGCGGCGATTCGCGCGGCGCAGTTGGGACTGTCCACTGCTTGTGTAGAGCGCGACCGCTTGGGCGGAGTGTGCCTGAATTGGGGCTGCATCCCGTCGAAGAGCCTGTTGAAGAATGCCGAGTACATGAACTTCCTGAGCCATGCTGGAGACTACGGTTTTACGTTGAAAGGCGTGGACGTGGACTTCCCCAAGGTGATCGAGCGCTCCCGTGGAGTTGCCGACCGGATGAGTGGGGGAGTACAGTTCCTCTTCAAGAAGTACAAGGTAGCCCAGGTCAAAGGCTGGGGTAGTCTTAAGAATGCGACGACGGTTGAGGTCAAGGACGAACAGGGCAAGGTGACGGACGTGATTACGGCCAAGCAGATCATCATCGCAACCGGTGCGCGTCCTCGACAGATTCCAGGTATCGACGTTGATCGTGAGTTCATTCTCACATCCACGGAGGCCATGTTGCAGCAAAAGGCTCCGAAGAAGATGGTCATCATGGGAGCTGGTGCGATTGGTGTGGAGTTCGCTTACTTCTACAATGCCTTTGGATCGGAAGTCACCATCATCGAGATGCAAGATCGCCTACTACCGGTAGAAGATGAGGACGTCTCAAAGGAACTGCGAAAGGTCTTCGAGCGCGAGCTCAAGATGAAGATCCTCACAGAAACCAAGGTGGTCAGTGCCAAGAAGAAGGGGAAGGGCGTAGAGATCATCGTCGAGAAGAAAGATGGCACGCAGGAGACGATCGCGGCAGACCTGGCCTTGAATGCTATCGGCGTGCAAGGCAACATCGAGGGTATTGGTCTTGAGCAGGCTGGCGTGAAGCTTGAGCGTGGCTGGATCACAACAGATAAGTTCATGCGGACGTCAGTGCCAAACATTTACGCCATTGGCGACGTGGCTGGTGCTCCGTGGTTAGCTCACAAAGCATCTGCTGAAGGGATTGTGGCGGCTGAACATATTGCCGGACATGCTACCGAAGGCGTCGACTACAACAACATTCCTGGTTGTACCTACTGTCAGCCTCAGGTTGCCAGCGTTGGTCTTACGGAGAAGAAGGCAAAGGAAGCGGGTTACGAGGTTAAGGTTGGCAAGTTTCCGTTTACTGCCAACGGCAAGGCACACGGTATTGGCAAGGCTCAGGGCTTCGTAAAACTCATCTTCGACGCAAAGTATGGCGAACTGTTGGGAGCTCACCTCATTGGTCCGGATGTGACGGAAATGATTGGAGAACTCGGCATGGCTCGTTCGCTCGAGGCCACTGGTCCAGCCATCTTCAAGACGGTGCATGCGCACCCAACACTCAGCGAGGCGATCATGGAATCAGCCGCGCTGGCCTACGACGAGTGCGTGAACTTCTAAGATGAACGTTGTCGACTGGGGACTCATTGATTTTCAAGAAGCATGGCGTCGGCAGCGCGAAGTTGCCGACGCCATCTTGCATCACGACGCTCCGGACACCTTGGTTCTGTGCGAACATCCACCGGTCATCACGTTGGGTAGGGTCACCAAGCAGGGAAGCGTGATCACTCCAGCTGATCTGTTGCGGCATCGGGGAATAGACGTTGTCGAGATCAACCGGGGAGGTGAGGCAACAGTTCACAATCCCGGTCAACTCGTTGGCTACCCCATCTTCAACTTGCAGCGCTCTACACCGGATCTTCACTGGTTCCTGCGGTCGATTGAAGGAGCCGTGATCGACACCCTTGCCACGTACGGAATTGTAGCCGACAGAGTAGACGGTTTGACGGGTGTCTGGGTAGAACAGCGGAGAAAAATCTGTGCAATTGGCATTCACTGCAGCCGATGGATCACCACTCATGGGTTCGCGCTTAATGTCGCCAATAACCTTGACTTGTTCCAGGAGATCATTCCGTGTGGCATTACGGATCGGGGCGTGACCAGTATGGCGAAAGAGGTGCCTGCGCACGTAACGGCAGCTGTGGACATCCACCACGTAAAGGCTTCCATCGCAGAATCATTTCGGACACGATTTTCATAATTCTGCTTTTTGCTGCTTGATCGCAATGCATTGCTTAGTAACAGCTTAGCGGTAATTAGTTCATGTAAATGATCGCACAGGGGATCAGGTGTGGATAACTGTGTGGATATCAGGAAGCGTCGTGAAATCATGACCTTACCGCTCCGATACCCTACCATCACCGGTTGATGAGAAAAACGCCGTTGACACGTGACCCTCTGCCTCGTATGTTTGCATTCGTCCATTTGGCACTGTCTGAATGGTCACGCGGGAATAGCTCAGTTGGTAGAGCACAACCTTGCCAAGGTTGGGGTCGCGAGTTCGAGTCTCGTTTCCCGCTCGACGACGCAAGTCGTCACTTCCTCTTTATGCTGCATGCCTTGCCGTCTCATTCCCCCCTGATGGCGAGGCATTTTTTTATGCAGTAACTTTCGCGAGCTGCCCAACACAATAGATCTGCATGGCTGCGTCTGTGAACGCTGGCAGTTTGTCGCACCGCAATTTGTCCCATCGCAGTTTCATTACGATCCGTAGATGTCCATGGGCGCCTTCCGCTTTCCGACGGTTGTTTCCTTCGTTCTGGCTAGTCTGCTTCTGCAGGCTGGTGCAGTAGCACAGTCGTCGCATGTTCAGGTTGTGCAATCCTCTGACACCACCACAACCATTCTCATCATGCCGCCGAAGGATGTTGGGAAGGGGGCTCAGCTGCATGTGTCAGCCGACGGTCTGATTCGACAGTGGGTTGTTTCAACGACCATCGAGATTCCGGGCTTCGTCTCTGGGTCACCACTCGATCACGGCGATGACACGCTCATTTATCGCCCCCTGTATGATACCTCTTTGATTCAACGCGACGTTTCCGAGCTCACCCATCGTTCGGCCATGTATCCGCCGCAACATGAGCCGCTGGTCGTTCGCTATGCCGGCGTGTCGCGTGGCCACCACCTCGCCAGCGTATCCATCGTTGTGGCGGAGGAGCGCGAAGGTCAACCGGTGAACGTGCTGGTGGAGGCCCGTGTACATCTGCGTCACGGATCCCGAGCGTCCAGTCAGATCGCGTCTACGCCACCTACGTCCAAGGCGCGCACTGGCGAGCAGGTCCACGGCGACGACGAGTTCTCGCATGTCTACCGCGTGGAGGTGTCCGGCGAGGGGATCTATCAGATGACGGCGCAACAACTGCGCGACGCTGGTATTCCCACCGATGCAGCCACGGCGGCGTCCATCAAGATGTACGGCAATGGTGGTCGGGAGCTCTCCGAGCGTGTAGAACCACCCTTTAGCGAGGAACTGCGAGAACTGCCGATCATGGTGATAACAACTCCGCAAGGAGACGTTGATCACATCACGTTCTACGCTGGAGGAGTCACCGGCATTCACGCCGACAGCGGCAGAATTTCCCACTACCTGCACCACTACGACACCAGAGCATCCTATCTGCTCACGGTCGGCGGGTCTCCCGGTCGCAGGGCCGCGCAGCGATCGGCAGCCAGTGGCCCGGCCGATGAGCGGCCGCTTGTTGTTCGAGGACTCGTGTTTCAGGAAGAAGAAGTTGTCAATCCCTACAATGGAGGATCCGGGAGACGGTGGTACGGTCGGTCCATCGAAAACGGTGGATCGATGATGCTCTCGCTGGACGTACCCGGTCTGGTTCGGTCTGGTACAGTGGACTATCGATTGGTCGTTGCCCATAGGGGGACGTCTGCCTCCGGCGTGTGTACGGTCATGGAGCAGGGAACAACCGTGGCCCAGCGGTCCATCCCGATGGTTCCAAAGTACATGGACACCTACCCGGTACCGTTGACGGGATCGATCGACGCATCGGCGATGTCCCCTGATCAGCGAAGTGTTGTGCGCATTGCCTATGAGAGTTCGCAACGCACGTCAACCGGCATTCTCGATTGGATCGAAATCGAGTACCCTCGCGGATTGGTTGCCCATAACCAAGATTTTGACTTCGTGGCCAACCCTGGCAGAGCCGCTGTGATGGAGTACACGATCAATGGTTTTGAAGGGGGCTCAACGCTGTGTTTCGACGTGACAGATCCCACGCGTCCCGAGCTCGTGGAGAATGTTGCGCCCCAGGGCGGGTTGTTTTCCATTCGTGAGTCCTTTACACCAGATCAGATCCGTCGATACTACCTGTCCTCGCGCAGGATGACGCCGTCCATCCAGCGCATCGAGCCTCTTAGCCTGCGTTCACGAGCCAGAAATGGCCAGCTCGGCCAGGTGCTGGTCATTACCCATCCTGGACTGCGCGCCTCGGCCGAGCGTTATGCCGAGTATCGCCGTGCAACGTCTGAGTTGACGGTCTCCGTGATTGGTGTCGATGAGATCTTTCGGGAGTTCAGCTACGGCATGGTGGACCCAACAGCGTTGCGTGATATGATCCGGTATGCGTATCGGAATAGTCCGGTCAAGCCAGGATATGTGCTGTTGTGGGGCGACGGTCACTACGACTACAAGGGCATTTCGACAGCCACGCCCAATTGGGTGATTCCCTACGAGAGTCTTGATCCGAATAACACATCGTACGGTTTGTGGACATTTACGACCGACGACTACTTCGCTCGCGTGGAGGGGAATGACCCTCTGCCGGATGTCGCCATTGGCCGGTTGCCCATCACGTCTAATGCGATAGGCGATAGGATGATTGCTAAGATCCGTGCCTATGAGTCGACGTCCGCCACGGACGACTGGCGCACGCGTGTGACACTCATCGCCGACGATGGTCCTACGTCCGAGGGGTCGGATGGTACCACGCACCTGCGTCAGAGTGAACGTCTCTGGAGTGACTACCTACCCCTGGACATGCAGGCAAAAAAGATCTACATGGTGGAGTATCCCACCGAGAACATTGCCCGTGGCCGAAGGAAGCCTGCTGTGACGGCCGCGTACATTTCTACCATCAACACCACCGGTACGCTACTGCTGAACTGGATCGGTCATGGTAATCCAAGAGTGTGGGCGCACGAGTTCATCTTTGAGCGGGAAACGACACCGTCGCAGATGAATAACCCCGATAAGCTCTTCTTTCTGACGGCTGCCACCTGCGACTTTGCTCGATTCGACCTCACAGATGCCCAATCTGGTGCGGAGGATCTGGTCCTGCGTGATGGTGGGGGAGCCATTGGGGTGTTCTCGGCATCACGCGTGGTACTCTCCGATGCCAACGCTGCAATTAACCAAGACTTCTACGAAACCATGTTTCGGCGCGGTCCCAATGGCAGCGTCATGCGTCTGGGCGATGTCATTATGGACGTGAAGCAGAGGTTCTATGGCCCGAACGACGAAAAGTTCTTCCTGCTCGGAGATCCTACCGTGCGGTTGCTCATCCCTCAGAACAGACTCGTCTTCGATCGCATCAATGGTGATACCGTCGGTACTCAACCGATTCAGCTGAAGGCCCTGCAAACCGTCACCGTGGAGGGTTCTATTCTAGAACCAACGTCCAACCAACCCGATGCCAGTTTCAATGGTACGGCAACGATCACACTGCTCGATGCCGTGCGCACGGTGACGGTGCTAGACGACGACATCAACTCCACGCCTAATACCTTCCGCCTGCCGGGGGCAACCATCAGCAAGGGGTCCTACGAAGTGGTCAATGGTCGATTTGTGGCCACCTTCGTAGTTCCAAAGGACGTGGCGTTTTCGCAGTCCACGGCGCGGATGTACGGTTTTGCTGCGAGTACGGACCAGCGCTCGGCCATTGGTGCTACCGATCAGGTAATTGTCGATGGCGTGGTGGATGCCACCTTCGACGATACCGAGGGCCCTGAGATCCGTATCTCTCTCGATTCGAGGCAGTTCCGTTCAGGGGATGTGGTGCGTCAGCATCCGATTCTGATCGTGGATCTCCAGGATGCCACCGGCGTGAATACCTCCGGCGTTGGCATCGGTCATGGTATCGAGGCCTCCTTCGACAACGGTCAACGCATTGAGGACCTTACCGAATCGTTTGCAACGTCGGTCGAAAACAGTCGCGCAGGCACAGCCACAAAACAGATCTTTGGGCTGGATGAAGGGTACCACGACGTCCGCGTGCGCGCTTGGGATGTGCT
Source organism: Candidatus Kapaibacterium sp. (assembly GCA_030833725.1). GTDB lineage: Bacteria > Bacteroidota > Ignavibacteria > Kapaibacteriales > Kapaibacteriaceae > OLB6. Next base: position 12,661 of record JAURGP010000041.1, read on the forward strand.
GAATAACATGAGCACTGCTCAGACGACGTTCCGCATTGCTTCGGAGGACGAGGGTATTGTAGCAACATGGATGACGAACTATCCGAATCCTTTTTCATCGACAACCACGATTCGGTTTCAGCACAATCTTGCTAGCGCGTTTACGGCAGTGCTGGAGATCTTCGATCTTACCGGACGGATGGTGTTTACCTCGCCGATGGAGATTCGTGATATGCATACAGCAGACGTCCAGTGGGATGGAACGGATCTTTCCGGATACCAACTCGGCTCGGGTATCTATTCTGCAATCGTGCGCATGACCGATGCCCGCGGCGGAAGCCGCGACGTCCGTGGTAAACTTGCCCTCATTCGATAACTTTCGAACTAACTTTGTACTTGATTCGCACTTCAGGAAGGCCAACTATGTCGATCCTCCGCTCGAGCGGACTTGCTTTCGCCCTTCTTTGCGCCGCTGCTACAACGTCGTTTGGTCAGGCCGGCGGTGCCGCCGTGCCCTTTGTTATGATTGCACCTGATGCTCGTGCCAGTGGCATGGGTGAGGTTGGAACAGCCATTGCCGACGACATCAACGCCGTGTTTTGGAACCCTGCTGGACTCGGTTTCCAGACGGACATGCAGCAGGTGTCGCTGAGCTTCTCGAAGTGGCTTCCCCAGTTCAATGCAGACCTGTTCTACTCGTACGGCACCTACGGACAGTACGTCCCGGAGCTCGACGGCACCATCGCCGGTACCTTCATCTTCATGAACCTGGGTGAGTTTACCCGCACGGCGATCGACGGTACGGAGTTGGGCAAGTTTCGATCGAACGAGTTTGCTCTTGGCGTATCCTACGGAACCATGCTCAGCAAGGACGTCGCCGCTGGCGTGCAGATCAAGTACATTCAGTCCAACCTTGCTCCGGCTGGCGGTCAGCAGGCGAGTGCTGGCACGGGTATTTCGGCAGCCTTCGACGTGGGATTCCTGTGGAAACCCACCAAGCTGGATGTCTTCGGTGCCGACCTCGATAATCGCCTGTCGCTGGGAGTCAACCTGCAGAACGTAGGTCCAAAGATGACCTACCTCAACGAGTCCGATCCGCTACCAACGCAGCTGCGTATGGGTGCTGCTGTCAAACTTGTTGAGGATGAGTTCAGCGACCTGCTTATCTCTGTGGATGTTGCCAAGTTGCTGGTGCGTCGCGACTCGCTTGGTTCGGATGCTATTCCGATGAGCTTTGTCACGGCTTGGGGAGTAGGGGGCTTGGAAACGGGTGTTGGCTTGGAGTACATCTACGACCAGGCTGTTGCTCTGCGCGGTGGATACTTCACCGAACCCAAGGCGGCCGGAGCTCGCAACTTCTTCACGTTAGGAGCCGGTGTAACGTACGATGTCTTCCGACTGGATTTCTCCTACATCCTCACGGTAGAAGACAACCACCCGCTGGCTAACACCCTGCGCTTCTCCCTGATTGTTGACTGGCAACAGGAAGCAAACAACTAAGGCGTCCTACGCTTGCGTAGGACTAGTAGGACCACAATCACGATGGTCAGTCCGAGAAGCACCCAGCCGTAGACAGACAACCAGTAATCGATGCGCTGCCACTGCGATCCAAGAGCCATTCCGGCCCACAGGAGCAGTGCATTCCAAGCTGTGGCGCTTAGGGCAGAGTAGAGGACGGTGCGCGGCAGAGGGAGCTTCGCCATCCCCGCTGCAAACGCAATCACAGCGCGGGTTCCCGCCAGAAATCTGTTTCCGACGATGATTGCTCCGTGGTAGCGGTCGAACCAGGCGTTCACACGATCGATGAGCTCAGCCGTGATGAACGGCACCCAACGGTGTTCAAGAATCGCTCTACCGTACCGGCGACCAATTCCATAGGCGGCCACAAAGCCCCCTACCGCACCGATCGTGGCAACGACGAGTGTTGTGGGAAAGTCCACGACACCGATGCCCACCAACGTTCCGATGAAGGCCACAAACACATCGCTGGGGGAGGGTGGCACCAGGTGTTCGATAAACGTCGCTACGAAGACCGATACGAATATGGCCCACACGGGTAGTGATGCTGCAAGGTCAACGAGGTACTCGATCATACGGCCCTAAAATCAGAAAGCACGTAATTTGCGCACCTAGCAACGAAACAACAACAATCTGCAGCAGCGGAGCACTTGCCATGAAAGAGTTTGCGAACGAAGTATATCTGGATTTCTCTAAGCCGGCCATTGCAGCAAAGCAGCGGGCAGCGATCGATGCCGTCCGAGCGCGATTAGGCAAGGAGTACCCCAACATCATCAATGGCAAGAAGGTCCGCTCCGAGCGCAAGACGATCAGTCGGAACCCAGCTCACCCGGACGAGATCATTGGCATCTTCCAGAAGTCAGGCAAGGATGATGCTGAGAAGGCCATGAAGGCTGCTACAAAGGCCTTTGAAACGTGGAAGACTGTTCCGGTGAAACAGCGTGCCAAGGTGCTGTTTACCGCAGCCTCCATCATGCGCAAGCGTCGTCTCGAGATCAATGCGTGGATGATCAGCGAGGTAGGAAAGAGCTACCTCGAGGCCGACGCCGATACTTGTGAAGCCATCGATTTTCTCGATTTCTATGGCCGGGAGGCATTGCGGTACGCCGAGCGCCAACCCGTAACCCCACTGCCGGGAGAGGACAACGAAATGTTCTACATCCCACTTGGGGTGGGCGTGGTGATTCCACCATGGAACTTTCCGTTCGCAATTCTGGCCGGCATGACCACGGCAGCCGTTGTTACTGGAAACACAGTTGTCCTGAAGCCGTCGAGTGATTCCCCCATGATGGGCTACCTCTTCATGGAGATCATGAAGGAAGCCGGGCTGCCGGATGGCGTCGTGAACTTCCTCGTTGCCAGTGGCGCTGAGGCAGGAGACTACCTGGTTGATCATCCTCAGACGCGGTTCATCTCGTTTACTGGATCGATGGAAGTTGGATTACGCATTACCGAGCGTGCCGCCAAGACCAATCCGGGACAGATTTGGATCAAGCGCGTTGTCTCTGAGATGGGTGGTAAGGACGGAATCATTGTGGATGCTGAAGCCGACATTGATGCAGCGGTACAGGGTGTTGTTGCTTCGGCCTTTGGCTTCCAGGGCCAGAAGTGTTCGGCCTGCTCACGTGCCATTGTTGACGCGTCGATCTACGATGAATTCGTGGCTAAGCTGAAGGTGGCCGTCGATCAGATCCAGATAGGCCTTCCTGAGGATGATGCACCGTTTGGTCCGGTGGTAAACGAGTCGGCGAAGAAGAGCATTCAGAATTACATGAAGGTTGCCAGCAAGGAAGGCACGATCATGTGTGGAGGTGGCCCGGTGAAGGGGCTTGACGGCTACTTCCTCCAACCTACCGTGGTGGTGGGCGTCAAGCCCACGTCGCGCATCATGCAGGAAGAAGTCTTCGGTCCGCTGCTGGCCGTGTGCAAGGCCAAGAACTACGACGATGCCTTGAAGATAGCCAACAATACCATCTACGGATTAACCGGTGCCGTCTACTCCCGCAATGCCAAAAAGTTGGAGCGCGCTCGTCAGGAATTCCACGTAGGCAACTTGTACCTGAATCGAAAGTGCACGGGTGCGATGGTTGGAGGTAATCCATTCGGCGGATTCAACATGAGCGGTACGGACTCCAAAGCAGGTGGACGAGACTACCTGTTGTTGTTCATGCAGGCAAAATCTGTAAGTCGGAAGCGATCGTGATCATTCGACTTCTCGTTCTGATGATCGGTGTCAGTAGCGCACTGGCCCAGGGTTATCAGCAACTCGATGGTGCATGGATCCATGCCCAGTTCATTGCTGAGTTGCGCAACAGTGCATCGGTCGGTCAGGCGTATTCGCAGGTGCGGGCCGACCAGCCCCTGTGGATCGAGATCGACAGCTCCAATGCCGAGGGAACCGTTC
>JAURGP010000042.1 GCA_030833725.1 Candidatus Kapaibacterium sp.
ATGCTAACAACGTCGTCTGCGTGCACAATTGTGATCGTGTCCGGAAGACGACCGTTGGGAACATGTTCCATGATCTCCTGCGTGCGACCAACGAGAGTTACGGTCACGTCTGCAGACCGCACGGCCTGCAGGGCCGCTTCAACTTCGTTGCGAGGAGCATGGTCCCCACCCATCGCGTCGATGGCAATACGAACGCGAGATGGTGTAGGGGGCTGTGGTATAGTGGTCTCCATGGCCGGCACGGAGTGACGACAGATTAATCGACGTCGATGACTTTCCGGCCGTTATAGTAACCACAGGTGTGGCATACGATATGGGGCTGCTTTACCGAGCTACAGTTTGGACAGGTAACCACGGTAGGAGCCGAAGCCTTGTAGTGTGTGCGACGCTTTGCACCGCGTGATTTCGAATGCCGACGTTTTGGATGTGCCATTGCAAGTACTCCGTTACGATTGATTTCCTCTTAGTGTTCGCAGTGCTGCCCAATGGTCTTCGGACGGTGAAGGTTTCTGCTCATCCACGTCATTCAATGACGGGAAGAGATCCACCAAATCACGATCACGATACTGCGGCGCCACGCGTTTCATGGGTAGTCCAAGCATTAATTCCTGTCGCACGTCTTCTGTCAGGTCAATCCACTGGCGGTCTGGTGACAGCCCTCGAATGGCGACATCACTGAGGTCAGCGTCGCGCTGTTCCGAGGCCAGATCAGCATCCACCTCGTACACAAGTTCGAGATGGCGTTCGACCAGATCCGAGTAGGACTCCAGCGAGCGATCACATTGTAGAATTGCCGGTGTCGTCACCGTCACTTCCACATAGATGCGATTCCCCACCCTACGCAGTGATCCATCCATGGTGATCTCACCCTGGAATTCATCACCTAACGCTGGAATATCTCGGGCATGAGCTTCAAGATGAACAGATCTACTGCCACGTTGAAATCCTGCGATCGAGATCCGTACGTTGGAATCATGTTGCAATGAACGTTCCACAAGACCACAAATATAGGGCAGGCGGTCGGAAAAACCGCCACGGATATCACTCTCAGATTAGCATCCCAGAGCCGTGAGGTTCTTCTTGGCAGTGGAGTTGTTCGGATCTACCTTGAGAACCTCGCGGTACCACTTGCAGGCCTGTGCCGTTTCCCCGTCGCCCTGGTAGGCTATGGCCATGTACAAACGCAGGATACTGTTCTTGTCGTCGATAGTGAGTCCACGCTGGGTGTGGCTGATAATCGATTGCCAGTTGCTGGCACGGAAATCGGAGGCGTTGAGTTTCAGAATGGCATTGATGGCATCCTTACGTTCCTGTGCGGATGCCGACGTACGCTCTCCTCTTGAGATCACTCCCTCGTACAGCTCCGTTGCCGCACTATCCTTGCCGAGGAGCTCGTAGGTCTCGGCCAGTCGCACCTGGGTGTAGCCGCTGGACGGATCCAGTGCCAGTGATGTACGATAGGACTCCGCAGCGCTATCCAGAAGAGAGTCTGCGAAGAAGTTATTGCCAATAAACAGGTGAATCCGTGCGTTCAGTGAGTCGTCGCAATGGGCCAGCCGCTGCCGAAGGATACCGGTGGAAGCCTGGTGCTGGAGCTTCGAGTTTAGCAGAAGGCCGAATCGGAACATGAAGGTACACTGGCGAGGATCCTGCACAGCTGCTTGATGCATCACGGCAATCGCTTGCGTGGTGTCGCCACTCAAGATCAATGCTGTGCCATAGTACCACACGTCGACTGGGTCCCATGTATCAGCCGACACGCCAGCGGCAACGGCAGCACCGTACTTCTGTGAAGACTCTTGCCACTGGCGTGACAAGAATGAACACCGTGCTAACATCAGCGTTGCTTGGTTCTTCAGTGAGTCGATACTCATGGCGGCATTGTTCAGGTGGACACTCGCAGAGTCGCAGGCCTGGAGCTCATAAAACGATTTGCCGAGATACCATGAGGCAATGGGTTCTCCCGTTCCGAGTGGGCGCAACTCGCGGTAGCGAATCAGCGTCTTGATGGCATCCTGGTACCGGCCAGCGAGGTAGAAAATCTTGCCCTGCTCAAACCATGCACGTGCATTGCGGGGATCTAGGCGCCCTACCATGTTCCATTCAGTAAGGGACCGCGTAAACAATTCGTTCGCAAGGTCCTTATCGGATTCCCGGTTCGCCAATTTCCAGTAGCATTCAGCGAGTCCGAAGTGGGCTTCTATCAGCGTGGAGTCGAGTTCAACGGCTTTCTCGTAGTTCTGCACGGCCAGATCGTACACCGGACGGGGCTTGTAATTGAAATATAGCCGTCCAAGAGCCAAGTATGAATCTCCCGAATTCGGGAACTGCTTCTTCGCCGTTGTGGCTACAAGTTCGGCAGCAGAGGAAGAGTCTGCTGCCAACAGGGCGCTTACGAGATACATACTCGTTTCCACGTCTGCTTCTTTTGCGTCCCTTGTCAGTTTACGCAGTACGCGGACCGCCTCTGGTGCCTTACCGTTTCGCGTGAGTACATCGGCATATGTTCGAACGAACACGGCATTGTCATCGGTATCCTCATAGAGGCGACGACCATAGAGCTCGGCAGAGTCGAGCAGGTCCAACTCAAGATAGATGCGTGTTGCGAGGGCAAGAACCTCTTCATCCTTGGGATCCTCAGCGAGGGCTTGCCGGATGTGCACGGCAGCTTCGAGGTAGTCCCGTACGGCCACGGCCTCTTGTGCACGATCGATCGATTCCTGAGCCTGCATCAACGAAGGATGAAAGGCCAAAAGCCCGATGAACGTGGCAACAACGAACACTACACGGTACATAGTCATGAGTAGGAACAGAGATAATGATGAATGTTCGACACGGGATATCTCAGGGAATCACGCAAGGTATCAGTCTTCGGGCAGGACCAACTCGATCTTGGCATATCCCGGCTCAATACCGTGATCGAAAAACGAGCGCTGGGCTCCTCCATCCATAGCCATGAACTGAGCAAATCCTGAGGGTAGACTGTAATTCGACACGCGATCTTTCAGAACCACGTAAATCGGTACCGGATATGGGTAGGTTCCCATGATCACGTAGGCCGCATGAACGGGCTTGGGACGAATGTACTCTCCTTTTGCATTGGTGTAGCTCAAGCGCAGGAGCTTCACCGTGCTGTCACCGACAAACTGTGAGAGGTAGCCGATCCCAATGAGACGATCACTGGCTCGAACGGCCAGGCGGATTGAATCCATCGTTGGGAGAGCCGCGATCCTACCAGCAGCTGGTTGAGCTCCTTGTAGGATCTGCAGCATCACATTACCGTAGATCGAACTCTCAGCACCAGGTACCACAAATGTGGGAGCTGACGGCAAGGCTGGGTAGACGTCGCTGTCCACGGTACCTCCAGCAAGCCATGTTTCGATATCCTGCACGTTGAGCGTGTCCAGCGGGAAGGAGCGCGCCGTATAGAACACGAGTGCATCGCGCGCAATCAGCGTACGTGGAAAACCCTCCTCACCACGATCGGCCAACACGGCACTGTCCTCGACGGGTAACCACGTCCGAGCAATCACGGCACCCCGTGAACGGTGATTAATGATGTCATCGGCGATGGAGGCAGCGTTGCGTGGGATGAAGGTAATCTTCGCCTCCGGATGGGCTGCATCATACAGGGCTTTCGCATCAAGCAGGAGGCTGTAGATCTGCTCGTCTACTAGGATCTCGGCTGAACCCCGCAGAGCAGTTTCGGCGGCCGAATCGGCTCGACTATCGGTGTCATTGGAGCACGAGGTCAAGAACAACGGCAACAGCACCACCCACAACACCATAGGTAGGTGATCTCCTTCACCGTCTACGGTTCGCTGTGACCTCAGGAACGACAAGATGCGGTAGATGCCGAACAACAAGATCGTACTGCCAAACACCATGCGTGCCGTGGGTTCAATGCCAGAAAGCTCTGGTACATTGAGCAGCACCATCACTCCAACGAGGACGACGAGGCTACGTGCGATAATGTTGAATGCAACCACGAGACCCCTTGTATAACCTCCTAGCGGAGTTTGAACGAGATCGGAATACGCACCCATACACGTACAGGGCTCTGGTTCTGAATTGCCGGTGTAAAGACCGTCTCACGCACGGCAGCGAGTGCGGCTGAATTCAGAATCTCGTTGTCGCTGCTGATCACCTGGGTTTTCTCTACCGAACCATCCCGACCAACGAGAGCTGCAACCAGAACCTGACCCTCGATGCCGTTCCGGCGTGCCATGTCGGGGTAGCGCACACGACGCTGGAGATCGGCAAAGTCGAAACCTGGTTCTTTCTCAACGGCAACAAAGTCCTCAAGATTGGGCTCCGATTCACGTACTTGAATGTCGATCGGCCCTTGGCCGATACCGTCAGCAAAACCACCCCAATCCTCCCCTTCGCCTCCAATGGCGCTGGCTCGGTTGATCTCGTCGACGTTGGCAAAGTCCTTCATGTCCTCTGGAATCAGGGCGTCCGGTACAGGTACGGGCGTGCCGGCACGAGCCGCTGGTCCACTAGCTGCAGGAGGGGCAGCTGTTGGAGGTGGTGGAGGTGGTTCGGCATTGTCGGACGGAGGTGGCGGAAGCGCAGAGAGACTAACGCGCGCCAACTTTACCTTGACAATGTTCGGAGGCGGAAACAACCATGCCTCGATTAGAGGGTAGGTGAAGTTGTACAGGACAAGGAACAACAAGAGTAATACCGTGACGAGGAACGCTCGCTCCGTATTTCTCTTGATGACGTCCTTGAATGCTGAGGCTCCGTAGTCGAGCGTCACCGCGTTTCCAGAGGTGTGTAGCGTGGTCATTTGCCCTCCACCTTTAACTTATCCTCATCCGTGTATGGTGCCACGGTAAACTTGCGCTTGCGCTCGTTAATACCCTTGCGTTGTAACCCTTGAATGATCTCTGGCTCAGCAGCATTGAGAGCGTCTAAGACCTCTACGATCAATCCGTACGGGGCATCGCCATTCGACTTCAACGTAACAATGCAACGGTTCTCGAGATCGATGTTCTTTGCGGCAACGAATTGTTGAAGCTGCTTCAAATTCACAGGAGCTTCAGGGTCCTCGTTGCCCATGCTTGCGAAGATCTTGCCATCTCCACGAACGCGGATCATCAACAATTCCGACTCGCGTACCTCCACCGGCTCGTCGAGCTCAGGAGGGACGTTCATCTCCATCGTCTGTGGCGTCGTCATCGACGTTGTTAACATGAAGAATGTCAGCAGGAGGAATGTGATGTCGACCAACGGCGTCATGTCGAGACGAAAGCCTACGCGCTTCTTCCCTTTTCGCTTGCCGGACTTGCCACGTTTTTGTTTGGGGCCACCGCCTAGTGATTCACCGCCACCAGCCATGGGATCTCCAGTTCATCAATGGGTTTAGTTTCAAATACCTATTGTGGAAACACCGACGTAACCATTATGGTTACATCGACGCACCCTTCTTATCCGTCACGAAGTTGAACGAGGTAGCACGCTTTTTGCGCATCTCGTTGATGGCGATATCGATCCATTTGTACGAGATGCGACGATCGGCATCCACAGCGAACTTGGCTTGCGGATTGATCATACGCGCCTGCTCAACGATCTTCCCAAGCCAGGTGCTGTCCGTAATCTTGAACAGAGCCGTACGCTCGGTAGCTCCAGGGTACTCAAGGGCCATCATAGCTTCTGCCAACTTGGCTACATCCTGTTCGTTGACCATCGACAGATAGAAGGCTGTGTCGTTAGATACGGTGTCGATACCCACCTTGATCATGACAAGATCCTTGTCAGGAAGCTTTGCAGTATCCTGCGTTGTTTGCGGACGCTTGATCGTGAACTTCTGCTGGTTCTCGGATTCCGACCGAAACTTGGCCGTGAACATGAAGAATGTCAGCAGGAGGAAGGTGATGTCCACGAGTGGGGTCATATCTAGGACGAAACCCACGCGCTTCTTCTTGATTTTGGACATGGACGATTCCTGTTGAGAGGTGTGATGCTTACAACTTGCCGCCGATGCGGATTGAGAGCGTCTCCATCAGATCAAGAATTGCCTCGTCCATCGTGTACACGAACGAGTCAACCTTATTGGTGAAGTAGTTGTAGGCAACGATGGCGATGATCGCTGCTGCCAGACCACCTGCCGTGTTGTACAGAGCCTCGGAGATACCAATGGACAGCTGTTGGGCCGAAACTGTGCCGCCAGCACCCAGTGCGGCAAAAGCACGAATCATACCCACCGTTGTTCCAAGTAGACCGATCATCGTTGAAATCGAGGCCACGGTGGAGATGATCACAAGATTCTTCTCCAGCAGTGGTGTTTCAAGATTCATGTTTTCGTCAATCACGCGCTGGACCTCACCGAGCTTCTGCTCGTTGTTCAGCTTGCCGTCACCCTCGACTTTCTCAAAACGCTCAACAGCGGAGCGAAGCACGTTGGCCAAGCTTCCCTTCTGGGCATCGCAGGCCTTGACGGCTTCGGCATACTTTCCGTTGCGCACCATTCCCACCACATTCGATGCAAAGGCCGACATGTTGCCCGAGCCAGATGCCTTGCCAATCGAAAGAGCACGTTCTACCGTGTAGGTGATCGCAAGAAGGATACAAGCAAGCAGCAATCCCACCAACGGACCGCCCGTGTATATCATGCCCAGGGCGTTCTGCGGATTGTGGAAGTCCACAGCTCCGGTTTTAGGGTCGGTGAAGTTACCCTCGGCTCCAAGAACCAAGTAGAAGAAGGCGTACGCCGCAGCAAGACACAGCACAATGATGAGTGCATTGGTCAGGTTCTTCATGGTGTTTTCCTAGTTGAACAGAATGTTAAATGATGATTGACGTCTTGGTTAAAATCTCGTCGAGAGTGCCGCAAGGGATAATACGATCAAGCCTTGTCAGCTGTAACACATGCACAACAGACGGAGTGGGAGCGAGCAGTGCCAACACGGTACCGCGACGCATCAGCGCCGTATGCAGTGCCAGTAGGCTGCTCAAGAACAATGAGTTGACAAATGCGATGCTTTGCATATCGAGAATCACGAGAGTCGTACTCGACCCCACATCCTCTAGACGGTTACGCAGGGCGGTGGTGTCGCCTCCGACAACGTCCTGGCTGGTGAGCGAAATGATCTCGTACGATCGAACATGACGACCTTCCGTACGTGGATCTGTGACACCACCGTCTGTTGGCTCTGCAGAAGCACTCATCAGGGCGAATCTACGAAAAACTCCGTCTCAAATCTGGTATGAGTCGGATTGTGGCGTCGATGTTACCAAGTGGTATGGTGCCAACCTCACACGATGGTCCTCTCCACCGTGACGAAGCGGTCTGTACCCTGCAGATCGCGATGGATTGCTACCGTGCCGAAGGGGCTCATGAGGTTGCTGACAGGTTCAGCCCCCTTCCATCCCAGCTCCATAACCAGGAATTTCGGATCAAATCCAGCATGGTCGTCGTGGTCGTCTGCGGCTGACAGGAGATCGGCTAGTCTGCGGTAAAATGTCAATCCGTCACCATCATCGGTCAATGCATGGTGCGGCTCGTATTCGCGGATGTGCGGCGGTAGGTCTGGCACTTCATGCGATGGGATGTAGGGAGGATTCATCGTAACGATGTCGGCAGTTGGTAATGGATCCTCCAGAACGTTAGCCCTCATCCACTGAATCGATGATTCCACGTGCGCTCGCACCGCATTTCGACGAGCTACCTCCAATGACGCAGCGGATACATCCACGGCGGTCCATGTTACCGTTGGATGGTGATGAGCAAGGGCGATGGGAATGCATCCAGAGCCAGTCCCAAGATCGAGGGCCGTGGTAGTTTCAGGGTGCTGCTGGATCCACGCTCGCACAAGGTCGACGAGAATCTCCGTTTCCGGTCGTGGGATGAGTACGTCCGGAGTGACCTCAAGTTCTATGCCGTAGAAGTAGGCCATACCGGTGATGTACTGCAGCGGCTCATGGTGGACGCGGCGTTGCACGCACGACCGAAGTGTGGCCAACTCGTCCTTCGAGAGTGGTCGGTCGAAATCGGCGTACAGTCGAACCCTACCAACAGAGAGTACATGACACAGCAACAGCTCGATCGTGAGTCGAGGTTCGTCGATGGATCGCGTGCGGAAGTAGTCCGTTCCCCACCGGATGATATCCAGGATCGTCCAGGTTCGTTCAAGCTCGGGACGCGTGGCCATAGTAGTCCTGCAAGGCCGTGACCGTCAACTGTTCCGTGTTCCGGCTGCGCACACCATGAAGAGAGGCCTCTGCAGCTGCCAATGTGGTGAAGAAGGCCACCTTGTACTTCATGGCCGTCCGTCCCATGACGGCTTCATCGTGGCGTGCATTTTCGCCCAATGGCGTATTGATCACGATATGGACGTCGCCGTCAGAGATCATGTCGATAATGCTGGGTCGGCCCTCGTAGTGTTTCAACACCTGCGTTGTCTGCACGCCGTGCTCCTCAAGAAACGCCGCTGTTCCCTTGGTGGCAAGGATCGTGAACCCAAGATGCTGATAGCCCCGTGCCATCTCGACTGCGCGATGCGTCTTATCGTGTTCGTTCAGGGAGATGAACACATTGCCCGATGTTGGTAGGCCGTTCCCGGCCGAGACGTGCGCCTTGTTAATCGCCTGCCCGAAGGAACGATCCATCCCCATCACCTCTCCTGTAGAGCGCATTTCCGGGCCGAGAAACACATTTGCGTGCGGAAACTTTGTAAATGGGAATACCGATTCCTTGATCGCCACCCACGACTGCAACAGGTTGAGATCTTCCATGCCAATCGTGGTAAGGGGCTCACCCACCATTACGCGTGTTGCAATCTGCGCCAAGGGTACACCCGTGGCTTTACTGACAAATGGCACGGTGCGCGATGCTCGAGGGTTGACCTCCAGTACGTAGACGGTTTGACCTTTCACCGCAAACTGGATGTTGAGAAGGCCAACAACCTTGAGAGCAGTAGCCAGCTGACGCGTGTAGTCCTTCATCGTCTCCAGAAGGTCTGCTGGGGTGCTGTATGGTGGTAGCACACACGATGAGTCGCCAGAATGGATGCCGGCCTCTTCGATATGCTGCATGATGCCTCCGATGCGCGTCGTCGTGCCATCGGAGACAGCATCAACGTCGAACTCTTGGGCATCCTCGAGAAAGTGATCGATCAGCACTGGTCGGGAGGGATCTTCGGCCAACGCGCGCTGCATATAGGTACGGAGTGTCTCTTCCCGATAGCAGATTTGCATGGCGCGGCCACCGAGGACGTACGACGGACGGACTAGGACGGGATAGCCAACTCGTGTGGCTATCTGCACGGCCTCATCTTCCGACGTTGCCGTACCCCAAGGCGGTGACAGGATGCCGAGTGCATCCGTAAGCTGTCCAAAGCGCTTACGATCTTCGGCAAGATCGATGCCATCGGGAGAGGTTCCGATCAAGGGAACGCCGGCATCAGCGAGTTGCTGTGCGAGTTTCAGCGGGGTTTGTCCGCCCATCGTGACGATGACGCCATCGGGCTGTTCAACGTCGAGCACGTTCATCACGTCCTCGAAGGTCAACGGCTCGAAGTACAACCTGTTCGTGGTGTCGTAGTCCGTGGACACTGTTTCAGGATTGCAGTTGATCATGATGGCTTCGTACCCCGACGCACGTAGTGCGAACACGCTTTGCACACAGCAGTAGTCGAATTCGATACCCTGTCCGATGCGGTTGGGGCCGCTACCGAGAATCACAATCTTTTTCTTGGTGCTGGGCACAGCCTCCGACTCAATTCCGTAGGTGGAGTAGTGGTAGGGTGTTTCCGACTCAAACTCGGCAGCACAGGTGTCTACCGTTTTGTACACCGGACGGATACCTTTCGAACAACGGAGATGCCGCACCGTGCCTTCGGAGGTTTCAAACATGCAGGCCAGCTGAGCGTCGCTGAAGCCGTATGACTTCCAAGCATAGAGCTGTTGGGCTGGCACTGATTCCAATGTTACACCCTGATCCACGGCCTCAAGGATACCTTGTGCCATTTCCACGATCTGGGAGCATTGATCAATGAACCACGGATCGTACCCCGTGGTCTCAGCGATCTCCTTCTGAGGAATGCCAAACCGCAGCGCATCACAGAGGTCGAAGATGGATGATGCGTGTCGGATGGCAAGTTGCTTTCTGAGAACGTCGATGTCACTCTGCGCTGGAGGCTCTCTTCGCAGGTAGTCGCTTCGATCAAAACCAAAACCCATTCGCTTCTGTTCGAGAGAGCGCAGACCTTTCTGAAGTGCCTCTTTAAACGTCCGACCAAAAGCCATCGCTTCGCCCACAGACTTCATCTGCACGCCGAGCGTTGTATCGGATTCGCGGAACTTCTCGAAATCCCAACGTGGGATCTTCACCACGACGTAGTCAATCGACGGTTCAAAGCTTGCAGGGGTCTTCTTCGTGATATCGTTGACGATCTCATCGAGTGTGTAACCAACCGCAAGTTTGGCAGCCATCTTCGCGATGGGAAATCCGGTTGCCTTCGAGGCAAGAGCGGAGCTCCGAGAAACCCTCGGATTCATCTCGATCACCACCATACGTCCCGTCTTGGGGTCGACAGCGTATTGAATGTTCGAGCCACCGGTCTCAACACCGATCTCGCGGATAATTTTGAGCGCCGAGTCGCGCATCCGCTGATACTCTCGGTCCGTGAGCGTTTGTGCTGGCGCTACCGTAATGGAATCACCCGTGTGTACTCCCATCGGATCTACGTTTTCGATGGAGCACACGATTACGACGTTATCTGCGTGGTCACGCATGACCTCGAGCTCGTATTCTTTCCAGCCGATAATGCTCTCTTCGACCAAGACCCGGTGGATTGGGCTGGCCACCAGGCCTGAGCGCAGCAGGTCCTTGAACTCTTCAAGGTTGTAGGCTATTCCCCCACCCGTACCACCCAGGGTGAATGATGGCCGAATGATGGCGGGAAATCCTACCTGTTCGATCAGTGCCAAACCAGAGGCCTCGTCGTGAACGAATCCACCACGTGGCATCTCGACGCCAACGCGTTGCATGGCCGCCATGAACTGTTCGCGATCCTCTGCCTTGTGGATCGACTCGATACTGGAACCAATGAGCGTTACGCGATAGCGTTCCAAGATGCCAAGCTCATGGAGCTGAATGGCGGCGTTCAACGCCACTTGGCCGCCCATGGTTGGGAGGATCGCATCAGGACGTTCACGTTTGATGATTTCTTCAATGCACTCGGGAGTGATCGGTTCAACGTAGGTCTTGTCGGCGATCTGAGGATCCGTCATGATCGTTGCGGGATTGCTGTTGATCAGCACAACCCGGAATCCCTCCTCCTTCAGCACCTTGCATGCCTGCGTACCTGAGTAATCGAACTCGCAAGCTTGGCCGATCACGATCGGTCCCGAGCCAATGACAAGAATGGTATGGAGGTCGGTACGACGAGGCATGGATGACTAGCTCTTATTAATCGAAACAATCGAAGAAGGTTGCGTGAGCAAACGCGATATGACTGCCATGCGCATGGCAACTCCGTGCGTTACCTGCCGGTGAATCAGCGATTGCGGATGCTGAATTAATCCGTGGTCGATTTCGACACCTGGGTTCACTGGACCGGGGTGGATCATCCGCATTTCAGGATAGCGCTCCAGACGTTCGCGTGTCAAGGAGAAGCGTTGTCGATACGCATCCAGATCATGGATATCGACGTCGGTGAAACGCTCTCGCTGTAGGCGTAGCACACTAACTACTGAGCACCACTCCAAGGCTTCATCGACGTGGTGAAACGTCTGGAGTCCATGCGTGAAATCGTGTTCTTGTGGCAACAACTCGGATGGTGCGCAGATGGCAACCTCGGCTCCCAGTCTAGTACAAACATCTACTTGGGAACGCGCTACGCGAGAGTGCCGCACGTCGCCGACGATCACCAACTTCATGCCCTCGAGCGTGCCGTAGTGCTCAACGAGCGTGGAAGCGTCTAATAAGCCTTGGGTTGGATGAGCCTTGGTTCCCTCACCGGCGCTGATGACCGGTACTGAGACCGTTGAGGCGATCTGTGCCTGCGTACCATCAAGGCCATGACGAATCACTAACGCATCAAACTTCATGGCGTCGATCGTCTGGATGGTATCCAGCAACGTCTCACCTTTTTCAATGCTCGAACCAGCTTGTTGAAACAGGGCCGTCGAGGCACCAAGCCGGTGAGCAGCCGTCTCGAAGGAGAGTCGCGTGCGCGTAGAGGGTTCGAAGAACACCAGTGCGATGTTCCTACCGGGGAGCGTATACGTGAGGTCGTGCCGATGACCAAGGTGAGGAACAATCGTGTTGGACTCTTTCAGAAGAGCCTGTAGTCCCTGATCTGTCAGGTCCTTGGTGGTCAGCAAATGGGCGAGCGGCATCGAACACAAAAGTACAAAAAAAAGAGCCCGCCATAGGCGGGCTCTTAATCATGCTATCGACGCTACGATCACCACAGTGGTCGATCCTGCGGTCGATCGATTACTTCTTCTTCGCAGCCTTCTTTGCTGGAGCCTTCTTTTCGCCGTTGACAACGGCTTTGAGGTCGGCACCTGCCGTAAACTTAGGAACCTTGCGCGCTGCAATCTTCTGGGCTGCGCCGGTTTGAGGATTGCGACCCATGCGAGCAGCTCGCTTGGCGACTTTGAAGGAGCCGAAACCAATCAGCGATACGTCACGACCCTTGCCCAGCTCGCCCTTGATCGTGGCGACCGTTGCATTGAGTGCTGCTTCTGCCTGCGTCTTGTTCAATCCGGCAGCGGCGGCAATGGCTTCTACAAGCTCAGCCTTATTCATGAGAACCCCACAAAAACTGGTGATAGAAAAGAATGCGTTGGCAAAATATCCCACAGCCAAGGGCTCTGCCAAGGCCTACTTATCCACAGGCACCATAACCATAGGGGCTACAGGTGGTCACCAGAGTGCAACCGCCATAAGTAGTGGCTGTAGCGCAGCATGGAACAGATAGAGTGCGCCCACAGTGTACGCGGCCGCGACGAGGTCGTCACCGATCACGGCCCATGGTTCATGTCTGCGATTGATAACATTCGCCGGCCATGGTTTCATGATGTCGAACAGCCGAAACAGGAGGAATGCTGCTGCCAACCACCAAACATCCGCGCGTGACAACGGTGCCATCAAGACCAGAGCCATTCCAGCGGCCTCATCAATCACCACGAGTGACGGGTCAGAGCCGTGATCTTTCTGGACCTGTGGGATTGCACGAAGCCCTAGAACAATCGCCGCCCCAGCAACGACGCCAAAGGTGATGGTAGCAACGAGGTTGTTGTTGAATGGCAGGATACCGAACACCGCTACAACGGCACTTCCCCATGTACCTGAAGCGATCGGCAGACGTCCCACTCCGCCGAGAGACACGATCCATTCAGAGGCAGGGCGTGATACGATGTACAATACTCGATATCGCACGAGGTACTCTACGGCCGTCCAGACGGTAAGGATGGTTAACATCAGCAGAGGACCCAGGGTGTACCAGGACTGGACGGCATCTGCGCAGAAGGCACTGATGCTGTTTGGAACAGCCACGGTGCCAGCTAGCGACGGTTGCGCCAGCAACACCAGCAGAAGAATGTAGAAGATCACGAACATTTGCAGGAAGGTTTTCACCTTTGCGTGCCACGATGTCACTAGCTGAACACCCTTACCTTCAGCAATGCTACGTAACGACGTGATCGCAAAATCGCGTGCCACCATCAGGAGCACCATCCACAACGGCATAATCCCTTGCAGGTAGAACGTTGCAAAGGCTGTTGTTGTGAGGATCTTGTCTGCCAGTGGGTCAAGGTAGGTGCCTTGTTCTGTCACCTGATCCCAAGCTCGGGCCGATGCTCCATCAAGCCAATCGGTGAGAGCCGCAACGGCAAACACGGCAACAGCTACAGCAATGCTGCTCGGAGTATCCATCAGCATGCACACCATGAACACTGGAGCCAGGAAGATGCGTGAAACCGTCAGGATATTCGCCACCGTGAGCGTCATGGTGAAAAGCCCCTTTACGAACCTTGTGCACGAAACGCGTGAAGTGCATGTTCAACAATGCTCAGGAAGTGTGCAACCTGAATCGACGCACCGCCCACCAAGGCTCCGTTTACGTCACTCAGTGAGAGAATCTCAGCAGCGTTGTCGCCGTTGACACTTCCGCCATAGAGGATGGGTAGGTCGATCCCATGATTGGTGCGAGACCGTTGACGGATCAGGTGGTGTACAGACTGGATCTCCTCCAATGTTGGTGTCACACCCGTGCCGATGGCCCAACGGGGCTCGTACGCCCACAGGGCGCCTCGGACGCTGTCGACGCCTGCTACTTCGATGATGGTATCGATTTGCGCAGCAACAACATCGGCAGTAAGGCCTGCACCGTACTCATCAGCCGTCTCGCCAAGGCAGATAATGGGTTGCACGCCGGCGCGTGCTGCAGCTCGGGCACGTGCACCAACGCGTTGGTCCGTGTCGCGCTGATCGCGTCGCTGTTCGGAATGTCCTACCAAGGTGCTTGTACAACCTACGGTGTGCAGCATCGTGGCACTAATCTCGCCCGTGTAGGCTCCGTTTGGCTCCCAGTGACAGTTCTGTGCAGCCACGGTCATGTTCGATCCGCGAACGCGTTGCACCACGATCGGGATACTGAGGTACGGTGGACATACAACAAGCTCTCCTCCAGCCTGCAAGAAGGCTTTCGTGGCGTCGGATGCAGCCAGCGTGAGGGCAAGTTCCCCCGCCTGTTCTGGGCCTACGTTCATTTTCCAGTTGCCGGCAATAATCATCCGTTGCTGCATGCGTTGTTTCCTACTGACGTATTCCGCGGACGTTGTAAATCCGATAATCACTCAGGTACTGGTCGGACCGAAAACCGATTCCGTAGAGATGTTCCCGTGGAGTCGTAATCTCAACAGCTGCTTCGGACTGCAACTGCTGCTGGGCATGGTTCCAGTGTACCCGGGGTGTGCGAAGTGTGGTTGCGGTGGAATCGGAGACGAAAATGACGTTTCCCGTAGCAACCATATCCTGCGTAGCGTCATCAATGTCGGCTTCCTCTGCGTCAAGGACAGCCGTCTGCGAACCCGTCACGGCGTTATACAACGTGACGTGGACGCCACCACGAAGCATCGTCACGCGTCGATCCTCGTCGATGGTTGCCGTGCCGGCCGTAATGACGGCCTGCGTCACGGAGGAATCATACAGGACAATGCGAACATTGTTCGACACGTGCAGCGGTGCATTGCGATACGGATCTTCATGGAGGGGGCTGGATGCAGGGGTGTCCTGGCAGGATGCCAGGAGGAGGATGCATGCCGCGCCGCTCACGGCAGGTCCTATCGCGCGGATCACTTCTGCAGCTCCCAGTGGCGTAGTACACGATCAACGACGTCCGATACGTGATCCAACGGCAGTTGGGTTGCAGCATCACTGAGTGCCGACGGTGGGTCGGGATGCGTCTCAATAAAAAGACCATCAATTCCCACAGCGGCAGCTGCCCGTGCGAGTGCTGGGATGAACTGTGGCGATCCGCCCGACGCTGAGCCAAGAGACGGTTGCTGAACCGAGTGCGTGGCATCAAAAATCACTGGGAATCCGGACTCCTTCATCGTCACGAGCCCGCGAAAGTCAACAACCAGGTCGTGGTAGCCAAACGAAGTACCGCGTTCTGTAAGCCACACCGAGGGATTGCCCGCAGCTGTAACCTTTTCGGCAGCCTTGAGGACGTCCTCCGGTGCCATGAACTGAGCCTTCTTGATGTTGACCACCCTTCCCGTGTTGGCGGCTGCCACGAGGAGCGATGTCTGTCGGCTGAGAAATGCCGGAATCTGCAGCACATCAACATGTTCAGCAACGATCACAGCATCACTGGTTTCGTGGATGTCGGTCAATACAGGGAGATGAAACTTTCGGCGCACTCCACTCAAAATCTCGAGGCCGGCATCACGCCC
>JAURGP010000043.1 GCA_030833725.1 Candidatus Kapaibacterium sp.
GTGTGGCAGAGTAGGTAGTCGCCAGGTCCTCTTTAGCTAAGCCCCTTGTACTTTTGTACTTGGGGCTTCGCTGTTTGCATCACGTACCGCCGATGACCAACCGAGGACCAACCAATGACGTACTGCATTCCCTTCTCACAGATCTCCATCAAGGACGTCCCACGCGTAGGTGGAAAGAATGCCTCACTCGGTGAGATGGTTCGTGAGCTCACGCCTATGGGCATTCGGATCCCCGACGGATTTGCGGTTACGGCCGATGCCTTCCGACTTTTCTTGTCGGCCAACGACTTAGAGCCAAAGCTCTCAACACTTCTTGATGCACTCAATACGACCACCCTCGAGAATCTCCCTGAGGTTGGTGAAGGCTGCCGACAGATCCTGCGAAACGCCACGCTGCCGCGTGAGATTACCGACGAGGTTACCGCGTTCTACCACCGAATGGGTCAGGATGTGTCCGTAGCCGTTCGGAGCAGTGCAACGGCAGAAGATCTTCCAACAGCCAGTTTCGCAGGCCAGCATGAATCCTACCTTGACGTACAGGGTATTGACGATGTGCTGGCTGCCATCCATCGGTGCTACGTATCGCTCTACAACGACCGAGCGATCAAGTACCGTATCGACAATCACTTCAACCACCTCGACGTAGCCCTCTCCGCTGGAGTCCAGCTCATGGTGCGGTCGGACGTCGGCAGCGCCGGCGTAGCATTTACCCTCGACCCCGAAACCGGATTCCGCAATGTGGTGTACATTACGTCCACCTGGGGCCAGGGAGAAGCCATTGTGCAAGGGGCTGTCACACCGGATGAGTGGTACCTCTTCAAACCCGCAATTGGCACGTCCTACCGCAGTGTGATTCGCCGGCGCATCGGAGCCAAGGAAACCTCAGCCCCCTCCCAGCAGCATGAACACTCCATCACCGAACAGGATGCCGAAACCTTGGGTGTCTGGTGCATGGCCATCGAGCGGCACTATGGCTGTCCGATGGATGTGGAGTTTGCCAAGGACGGGATCACGGGGGAGCTCTTTGTTGTCCAAGCTCGCCCAGAAACCATTCATGCAACTGCAACAACACTTGTTGATCGCGTGTATGCACTCAAGACCACGGCCAAGCCACTGTGCACCGGAACAGCTGTTGGAAGAGCTGTTGCCACTGGCCGCGTCCGCATCATTACATCGCTAGCTGATGCGCCGCGAGTGGAACAGGGAGATGTGATTGTGGCTGATACCACCAATCCCGACTGGAATGCCCTGCTACGAAAGGCATCGTGCATCGTGACGAACAAGGGTGGGCGAACCAGTCATGCCTCGATCGTTGCTCGTGAACTTGGGATTCACGCCGTAGTTGGCACTGGTACGGCAACGTCCGTGTTGCACGACAACCAAGTAGTCACGGTGTCGTGTGTAGGGGGCGACGAAGGACACGTCTACGATGGCGCTCTTGAGTGGGACGTTACCGAAGTCTCGCTTGAACAGGGGGTCGAGACCACCGTCCAACCAATGTTTATCCTGGCCGACCCCGACAAAGCCATGCAGCTGGCTGCCTATCCCAGTGCCGGCGTCGGGCTGATGCGGATGGAGTTTGCCATCACCAACACGATACGCATCCATCCGATGGCGCTGGTACAGTACGATACCCTGCCCGAGTCCAATGACAAGCAAGCGATCGCAGCACTTACGCGGGGCTATGCCGACAAGACCGCCTACTTTGTGGACAAGCTCTCGGAAGCCATCGCCATGGTAGCCGCTGCGTTTCATCCCAAGGATGTGATCGTACGGATGAGCGACTTCAAAACCAACGAGTACGCTTCACTCATTGGTGGATCGATGTTCGAGCCACACGAGGAGAACCCGATGCTCGGCTTCCGGGGAGCATCGCGGTACTATCATCCAAGCTATCGCGAAGGCTTCGGTTTGGAGTGCGAAGCCATTCGCGTGGTTCGCGATGTGATGGGGCTCACCAACGTGAAGGTGATGATTCCCTTCTGCCGCACCGTCGACGAAGGCCAGCGTGTTCTGGATGTGATGCAGTCGTACGGGCTACAGCGAGGTGTGAACGGCTTGGAGGTGTACGTGATGGCCGAGATTCCCAGCAACGTGATCCTTGCCGCGCAGTTTGCTGAAATCTTCGATGGATTCTCTATTGGATCAAACGACCTCACGCAGCTCACCCTTGGCATTGATCGCGATTCCTCCATCGTCTCCGACCTGTTCGACGAACGCAACGCCGCGGTGACCTCCATGCTCAGTACCGTGATCAGTAAAGCCAAGGCTGCCAATCGAAAGATCGGGTTGTGCGGTCAGGCACCAAGCGATCACCCGGAGTTTGCGCAGTTTCTGGTACAGCAGGGGATCGATAGCATCTCCTTTACTCCCGATGCGCTGCTGCAGGGCATCAGAAACATCAGGGCTGCGGAGCAGAAATAGACGTGTTCCGTCGCTGTACAATCTCCACGGCCATCTCGATGGCCAGTGCTGTACTGCGCGCATCGATGGTGCTGAACACTCGATCGTAGGCCGTGCCATGGTCGGGTGAGGTGCGCACGATGGGTAGGCCTGCCGTAACGTTTACGCCAGCCCCTTGCGCAAGTACCTTCAACGGGATCAATCCCTGATCGTGATACATGGCAAGGATGCCGTCGTAGTCGGCCATTGCACCAAAGGCGAAGAAACCGTCGGCCGGTAGGGGGCCTGTGGCATCAATGCCCTGTTCATTACCCTGTTCATTGGCTAGCGCGATCGCTGGCCGGACGATGGTGTCGTCTTCGTCACCGATCGCTCCGTGATCACCGGCATGAGGATTGAGAGCGAGCACGGCAATACGTGGATGTGCAATGTTGAGATCACGCTGAAGATGGTTCCGGAGTTGATGCAGACGTTGCACAAGAAGATCCTGAGTAATGGCGTCTGCAACCTCGCGTAGTGGAATGTGCACCGTTGCGAGTGCTACCCGCACATCGCGCGTGCAGAGGACCATCAGCGGGTTGTGTTGCGCTTCGGGACCGCACGCAGCAGCAACCATCTCCGTTTGACCGGGATACGGCCACCCGACCCTTTGAAGCGCATGCTTATTGATCGGCAGGGTGAGCAACGCATCACAGCTACCACGCACGACCTCGTCGATGGCGCGCTCGAGGGAGCGCACGGCAAGGCGCGACACATCATCACTCGCCTGCCCTGGTGTAAGTGCTGCTCCGTTGGAACGAATGCTGTCGATCGTAATCTGATGCGAGCCTACGATCCAGAAGCCGTCGTGAAGTGAGCCTGGAAGCCCATAGGCCTTGATGCACGACTGCAACATGTCAGGGCAGATGGCAAGCTGGTACCGAACGGGAGGTGCTACGTGCACAATCGCTTCGGCAAAGCACCGCAGTCCGATGCCATTCACATCGCCACAACTAACGGCAATCGTAGGAGGGAGCACTACAGCCATGGGTGCCTACGCCGCTGGCTGCGAGCGCCGCCGACGGGTTTTGTAGAAGTTCATCATCAGTCCAACAACGGTCAGATTCATGATCAGAGCCGTACCGCCGGCACTGAGAAAGGGTAGCGGAATACCCATCACCGGAAAGAGTCCGATGGCCATGCCAATGTTGACCATGGTGTGGTAGAGCAAGACGGTTGAGAATCCAATAGCAACAACGCTGGCAAATCGCGTGCGGACTAAGCCGGCGATGCTGATGGTGCGCAGCATGATTGATGCCAGCAGACCAAGCACTAACACGCCCCCTACAAAACCAAACTCCTCAGTAGGAACACAGAAGATGAAGTCCGTCCATTGCTCGGGAATGTACCGCAGCTGCGTCTGTGTGCCTTGGAGGAAGCCTTTGCCGGTGACGCCACCAGAACCAACGGCCAGCATCGACTGGATTACGTGGTAGCCGCTGCCGCGCGGATTAGCCTCTGGTTCGAACAGTGTGATCAAGCGCTTCTGTTGGTAGCTCTCAAGACTGTCGAAGGCCGGATCGACAGCAACAGCAACGGCAATCATCAATGCCACTGCTGCTACGGTAGCAAACAGACTGCGGCGAAACAGAAAAGCACCACCCACCATCAGGAGCGTTACGCCCACCAACCACCAGATCACGTCAAACAGCGAGTAGTACAATGCCGATGCACCAATGAAGGGCAGAGTTGCCAGGACGTACAGCAAAAACACGTCACCGCCAACCCAGAGAAAGAGTCCCAGACTCATCGCCAGAAACACTGTTGCCGAACCTGTGTCGGGCTGCATCATGATCAGGCCTACCGGAAGCAGGAGCATGGCACCTAACATGGCAAGATCGCGCAGTGCGCGAATGTTGAAGCCCTTCGAGCCGGTGAATCGTGCCATCGCCACCAGGGTGGTGTACTTCGCCAGCTCTGATGGCTGGAAGGAGAACCCACCAATCTGCAGCCAGCACTGCTGACCGTTCACCTCGTGACCCAAAGGCGTGAGCACGGCAATCAAACCAACAATGCCTACGCCGTATGCAATGTAGGCGGTATCGGACAACCACCGCTGAGGCATGAAGTAGGCGCCGATGGCGGCACCCATGCCCAACAGGGCATAGACGAGCTGATTCGAAAAAACCACAGAAGCTGATGTCTTGAACGTTGCACTATAGATGGAGATCAGACCCACACCCAGCAGGCCCACAACGGCGAGGAGCAAACCCCAGTCGACAACGTCGTTCACCTGACGCTGGAGCGTAACGTCCTCGGTTTCAAATCGGTAGGTGTTCGGTTGCATGGGATATAGCGACGATGGTGTTTCTACAACTATGGTGTTCCAACGATGCGATGAAGAGCTTCGGTATACTTCAGCTGCGTAGCACTGATGACTGCATCCGGAAGGGCGGGTGGTGGCGGCTGTTTATTCCACGACGTCGTCTCCAGCCAGTCGCGGAGTACCTGCTTGTCGAAGTTCTCCTGAGCGATTCCCGGCTGGTACGACTCTGCAAGCCAGTAGCGGGATGAGTCCGGTGTGAGAGCTTCGTCGATTAAGATCAAATCTCCATTAGCATCGATGCCAAACTCAAATTTTGTGTCGGCAAGGATCAGCCCCTTACCAGCTGCAATCTCGCGTGCTCGCGTGTACAGCGCCAGCGAGATGGACCGAACACGCTCTGCCAGATCAGCCCCAAGGATGTCTTCGCACTGTGCAAACGTAATGTTCTCGTCGTGACCTTCTTCAGCCTTAGTTGATGGCGTGAACAGTGGTTCGGGCAGTTGGGAGCTTACGACCAAGCCGTCGGGAAGAGGGATGCCACACACCGTTCTAGATGCGTGGTACTCCTTCCAGCCGGAGCCGGCAAGGTAGCCGCGAA
Source organism: Candidatus Kapaibacterium sp. (assembly GCA_030833725.1). GTDB lineage: Bacteria > Bacteroidota > Ignavibacteria > Kapaibacteriales > Kapaibacteriaceae > OLB6. Next base: position 5,307 of record JAURGP010000043.1, read on the forward strand.
CTACACACTCTACCGTGAGAGGCGTTGTTTTCTTCACGATCATGGACCGCCCCTCCAGCATGTCCTGTTCCTCCGGTGTCAGATGCGGAATCGATCCAACGTTGGTGGACACAAGGTGATGGGGGATGATATCCGACAGGATGTCGAACCAGTACAGACTGATCTGCGTGAGGATGCGACCCTTCTCTGGAATGGGCTCGCCCATCACTACGTCGAAGGCACTGATGCGATCGGAGGCTACCATCAGGAGATGATCGCCAAGGTCGAAGAGGTCGCGTACCTTACCGCGTCGCAGCAGGGGGTACTGAGAAAGAGATGTGCTCAGAACTGGAGGCATAGCACAAAGATACGCGGTGGCCTTGGCGCAGTACCAGCACCATTCCTACTGGGAGCCGATCAAACGTGTGGGCGTTCACCTGGCTAACGTACCGGCCCTGTAGGGTGTAGACGTCAATCGGAAGGTGCTCCAGCCAGCGCGGGCTGGACCCAGAGACTTCATCGATGTGCGTCGGACCGTCCTGCCAGGATACTAGTACTGTGGAAGGACACTGTAGATCTAGGGTAGCAGGCACGCCATCCCGTGCAGACCGACACGTAACGGATCCATCTACCGTGATCCCAGCAACAACATGCTGTGCACTGCCTACGACTGCACCTACTGCCGCATTCATGCCATCTACATCGAGGCTATGGAGGTACGTTCCCTGGCGATCCACCTGCACGATAAAGGCGTCAGCATCCAGCACAACGTCGCGGTCGCCCTGTGCCACTACGACGGACGACGCCGTGACGCCAGCAAGCACAATGGCATCACCTGACGAGTAGACATGTTGAAGTGCCGACTCCTTACCAGCTGTTCCCAGGAGTAGGGGTTCGGGATTTTGCTCGGGATCTTGCACGAATCCCATTATGAGTTGATCGTGCAGACGTGGATCACAGACGTCCGTGATCCCAATGCCGGCATACGTACCATCGCTCGACCATGTCCACTGTTCACAACCGGGCCGTTCCTCAACGCGATCAACATCAAGGTTGTTCAATGTCACGATGCGAGTGGATGATGCCTCTGGCGGAGGAATGGACGCGGATGCAATGGTGTACTCTGCCGTTGCGGACGAAACGATGGCGAGCTGTCCATCCGGTGTCATGAGCGGAATCCACGACACCCGATCGCGAGAGCTGCTGATCTCGCTGATTACAAGGCCTTGATGATTACCCGAGGCGTCCAAGAGCTGCAGGTAGGCACATTGCGAACTGGGCGACTCTACCGTCGTGGATCCGAACCGTGATCTCTGTCCAAAGAATCCACTCACCACCACTGAGCCATCTGGGCGTGATACAACGTGTGTGGGTATTTCGTACGATGTGCCACCGTCATTACGGACCCACACAACATCGCCGCTGGACGAGATGCGTGCGATCACAGCGTCTGTATTGCCGCGGCCTCCCAATGTAACCGTGCCGATCGTGTACGATGTGATGCTTGCCGTATTTGCGGCCATCGTCATGGCCACCACTACATCGCTGCTCCCATCCTGAAGGGCAGTCACGGCCTCGACCCGATCGTTTCCGACGCCTCCATAGAACTGCACCCATCGCAGTTGGAGCTGTTCGTCAAAACAGGCCAGGAAGGCATCCGTACCGCCTTGGCCTCCATGACCTCCAGGGCCTTGATCAGACGACCACGAGCCCCCTACCACCACACCCTGAGTGACGGAAGCCATGCTGGTGACCACGACATCCCTGCTGCAACCAAGGGACAGCAATCGTGGTTGCGAGATTGCATCCGTGGCGCTGGAACACAGGGCTACCAGCAGGAAGAGGACAGGACATCGCCAGATCATGGCACAATCAGCTCATGCCAAGTAGCACCCGCCCTGTAGGCAGGATTGCAATACCAAGGACGATCAGGATGAGCGTGGTGAGCATTACCAGGAAGACGTTCCGTGGTCCTAGCGGACCCGGTGTGCGGAGGTACTTCAAGCCGTAGTGGGCCACTCCCACCATGACCAGCATCAAGAAGGCATGCTCCAACCGGTGACGCAGCTCAACGCCCGATGTACTCCACCGACCGAACAGGTGAATCAATCCGATCACAACCTGCAGAGTGAGGAGATAGACGTAGCTCTTGATGGCGATCCTCATCCACGACGTGAACACACCCTTTCGTAGAAAGGTGATGAGCGCCAGAATGGTGGCAATGCCTCCCATCAGGAAGATCAGGTGACGCAGGTGTGAATGCAGAGTAAGGAGAAAGTCCATAGATCGTACCTAGTGATCAACAGATGAACGAATGGTGGCCGATGTACGTTATCGTACCGTCCTGAAAACTACGTCCTTTTTTGAACCCAAGATTCTCCGTCGGCGTACACTGCATCTGTGCGTTCACTTCGCTGCACCATCGTTCTTCTGCTGATCGCTGTATTCGGACTGCACGCGCAGACGGATACAACGTATCTGTTCTATCGTCCGTATGACTATGGCAGCATGTCCATGGTATCGCCATGGAACGTCGTGCTCAACGGTAGTTACGATGTGCTCCAGCTGGATGGTAAGAACCGTCGCATTGCCGAATTGCCCTATGGTAAGGGGCTTCACAACGTGTGGGACAACGTTGTACGCCATCCTGGCGCTACGATCTCTCAGATCGGTTGGTGGAAATTCCTTCGGACCGAAGTGCTCCCGCTCACGTTCAACGTAGATGGTGGTCAGTGGCTACCCAACTACCAGCTCCACCTGATTGGTGGCGGCATGACCTACCGACTCCTGCAAGAGTGGTATCACTACCACGGCGTTGATGGCGCCGGCTGGTGGGCTGCCGGAACGGTTGCGGCTTACCACATCCTGAACGAAATGGTCGAAGCTGAAGACTACGAGGGGTACAACACCGATCCGATTGCCGACATCCTCCTGTTTGACTGGTTGGGTGTGTTGCTCTTTAGCAACGACGATGTCGCCCGCTTCTTTGCCGAAGATCTGCAGATGTCGGACTGGAGTAACCTGCCAATGATCACCTTCCCTGGTGGAGAATTGGGAAACAACGGTCTGTACTATGCGCTGAAGTGGGATGTTCCGAAGAACAACCGCTGGAGCTTGTTCTACCTGATGGGTATGAGCAACATGTTGGGTGCCTCCTACCATATCAATGCAGAGCACAGCGTAACCCTGGCCGCTGGAGCTCGAGGCAAAGATCTTTTCGTGATCGACGGTCGTGCGCGCGTACTCACCACTGAACTCGTGCCAACCGGTGGTATCTACTGGGATCGCAACAATTCGCTCATGGCCTCCCTGACCGCCAGTGGTCAATCCGATCAGTCCGTGATCCTCCAGGTCTACCCTGGAGTTGCGGACATCTTCGGCGCCCGCACGGGCTTCTGGGCCACGTGGGGCACCAGTGGCACGATGGGCATTGGCATTACTCTGCAGCAGGCCATCGGTGTAGGGTATCGCGGGCGCTGACACGCAAGCCCCATTCCATGACGATTTCCCATCGCGATTTCCCATCGCGTTATGAAAATGTTACTCGCTCGCTGGGCGACTGATGTGCAGCTTGCAGTCCATGAGCCAGTACACGAACCTTGTCGTCTTCGATCTGGACGGCACCCTTACCGACACCACGCACGTAGATGAACATGCCATTGTGGGCGCACTCCACGATGTGTTAGGTGTTACGGGGCTCTCCACCGACTGGAGCGAGTACGAACACAGCACCGATGCCGGCATCGTCCACGAAGTGATTCAGCGTGAGCGTGGCACCGTATCGATCGACATTCTCCATCGTGTGCACGATCGCTGTCTGGAGATCATGGAGCAGTTCTACACCTCTTCCCCCGATCTCTTCCTACCCATCAACGGCGCCACCGACGTCCTGAAGCGCCTCACCGATGCCAACATCGCCGTGGCCATTGCCACCGGCTCATGGCGCGAATCGGCGCTCTTCAAACTGCGCGTTGCTCGCATCTGGCGCCATCAAACCATCATGGCCACCTCGGACGAAAGCCAGTCCCGCTCCGAGATCATTAGCCGCGCCATCAGCCAAGCCGCCGAACGCTATCACCAAGACGGCTTCCAGCATATCACCTACGTCGGCGACGGCATCTGGGATGCCCGTGCAAGCCGCAAGCTCGGCCTCAACTTCATCGGCATCGCCAGCAATGGTCACGCCGAGCGCTTACGTGCAGAGGGCGTGGACACCATCCTGCACGACCTAGTGGATATAGGTGTGTTGACCGGTGGTGTATAGCAGCAGTCTACTAGTTGCTACACCAACTCGCCAAAGAGGGTTGCGCTCGTTGAGCGGGTGATGCGAACGGGTACGACGTCGCCGACGACGTAGCCGCGCACATCGTCGTGCGGAAAGATCACCGTCTTGTTCGTGTCGGAGCGCCCCTTCCATTCCGAGGCGTTGCGCTTCGAAGGACCTTCTACGAGTACGTGATGGGTGCTGCCGATTTCACTTTGGTTGATCTCGGCAGAAATCTGATTCTGCTGAGCGATGATCTCGTTTAGGCGGCGGTTTTTGACGTCGTCGGGAACGTCGTCGCCCATCTTCCAGGCCTTGGTGTTCTCGCGAGGGGAGTAGGCAAACATGTAAGCCCCATCGAAGCGAACCTCCTTCATCAAGTCCATCGTGGCCTGATGATCCTCTTCGGTTTCGGTGCAGAAGCCGGCGATGACGTCGGTGCTCAGGGCACAGGAGGGCATCGTGCTCTTGATCTTGTTGATCCGATCCATGTAGCGATCTACCGTGTAGGTACGGTTCATCAGCTCTAGGATGCGATTCGATCCCGACTGGAAGGGCAGGTGGATGTACTTGCAGATGTTGTCGTACTCGGCCATGGCTTCGATCACCTTGTCGCTCATGTCCTGGGGATGCGAGGTAGTGTAGCGAATCCGCATCTCGGGGACGGCCTTGGCGCTGGCTATGAGGAGATCGGCGAAGTCGGCATTGGTGATCTCGTCGTGGTAGGAGTCTACGTTCTGCCCCAGGAGCGTGACCTCCTTGAAGCCGTTGTCCCACAGACGACGCAGCTCATCGGTAATCAAGGGAAGGGAGCGCGAGCGCTCCCGGCCACGGGTAAAGGGCACCACACAGAACGTGCAGAACTTGTCGCAGCCACGCATGATGCTTACCCAGGCAGAGATGCCCTCGGTGCGAAGGGGCTCGATGTCGTCGTACGTTTCCACGCGCGACAACTTCACAGCGATCCCCTTGCTTCCGCCCTGTGCACCGGCTACCAGCTCGGGTACGCGACGATACTCGTCCGGGCCTACGACGAGGTCGACCACTTCTTTTTCCAGTAGATCTGCGCGCAGGCGCTCGGCCATGCAGCCCAGCACACCAATCACCATGTTCTCGCGCTTGTTCTTGAAGAAGTTCAGGTGGCGCAGTCGCTCGTGGATCTTCTTCTCGGCGTTATCGCGAATAGCACAGGTGTTGAGTAGCACAACGTCGGCGTCCTCGATGGACTCGGCACGCTGGTAGCCACTTTGGTGGAGCACGCCCAGCACGATCTCCGAGTCCGACACATTCATCTGGCATCCATACGTTTCCACGTAGACGCGTCCGCCGGTGCTGGTGACCGGTGTATCGGACACGGTGGAAACAGCAGGCTGATGAGGATCGACAACGGGAAGGTCAATAAGTGCCATAGGCCACAAAAATAGAGTCTCACGAGGACTCCGCCACAGACAATCATGTCCCGGATCGGCGAGAAAAATGCACGTGTACGTAAAGCACTACACAGTTCCACTGGAGGCATCATGCCAAGTCCACTACAGGAGCGCGTCTACGAGTTACTCGTGCGTGTCGGAACGGTCCACATCGACGGGCGTGACGACTGGCGCCGTGAGCGACTCAGTCGCTTGCTCTTTCGGGACACGACCGAACTCGCGAGTTGTTTGGAGGGGGCTCTCGGTTCGCCGAATCGCGACACGTTTCGCACCAACCTCTACGAGGCAAACGTCTACGTCCGGCAAGTCAAGCTCTGGTTGCGACTACTGGACGACGTAGGCGGCGTCGAGCCCGATGCCTGCAGCCCCATGCACTCTGTGGCCGAAGAGGTGCACAGCTTGGTCCTGGCGGCGTTGAAGACGTCCGGACACCGGTTACAGCATGTGGCCTAGGGTTCGCCCTATCAGGTGAGGCATCATGGCTCGCCACGTCGGCCAGTCATGGCCCCACTCTTGATCCCACAACTCCAGAATGTGGGGAATCTGCTTGGCATGCAGAATCCCACTGAGGGTCTGGCTGGCCGAGGGATCTTCGTACGGACCGCGTCCAGAGGCAATGGCGATGGGTGAACGTGATCGCATCATGCTGAGGAGGTAGTCGTCCTCCAGGTTTGGGAGGAAGTCCACCGGCGAGTTGAAGTAGCAGTCTTCGTCGAAGTAGCCCTTGGTGTAGGCCTTGAGGTCGTAGATCCCGCTCATGCCAATCGTGCCGGCAAACAGATCTGGACGACGGAAAAAACTGTTCACACCGTGCAGTGCTCCGAGTGATACGCCGGAGGTCACGATCGGTACACGCCCACTCGCCTCTTGGATGTAAGGCACCACCTCGTCCACCACATACTGGTTGTACTGCTGGTGGCGAATGGCTTTGTGGCGTGGTTCCATCTCATGATTCAACCAGCTCTCGGAATTGATGCTATTGATCGAGTACACCGTAATGCTGCCAGCGTCGATCATTGGCGCCATCGAATCGATCAGGTGAAAACGCTCGTACTCCAGGTAGTCCGCTGCTGCGCTAGGGAACATCAGGAGTGCCGGTCCGCCAGAACCTACGGTGCCATACCGCACGATCTCCATAGGCTTCTGAAGTGCTGGACTCCACCATGATGAAATGACACGCTCCATTGTCGGGACTCCACAGATGTTTACGGTTGTTGCTCGCGAGCTTCTGAAGTTACATCTGAAGTTACAGTGACGGCCGGTGCAAACGGCATTCGAGCCGTACAGAAAAACAGCAGAGAGCCCTCGTGCATGTCCACAGTGACGTGGGCATCCTGCGCGCGATTCCGAGCCCCCTCCCGATGTCCGAGTGCGAGCAGATCATCGGTGATGTTCCATACCAGGCCTGATGTCGTGATCCGCGCATGGGGTTGGGGCACCAGCGATAGTAGTTCATTCTCAAGGGCGTGGTAGGAGAAACTCTCATACATCGGAATGGCATAGCGTCCGCGATCGTAGGCTGTAAGGTGCAGGCTTCGACCCAAGCGCACGAGTACCGACCAGTTGTTCAGTGTGTGCTCAAAATCGCCGCCGTGGATACCGATGATGCACAAGCGTTTCCACATCATGCGCTCGGCAAAGCGCAGCGCCTTTTCAAAGTCTGTTGTGTCCTGGTCGTGGTCGTGGACGAGTTCAGCAATACCGTGCAGAGCGCTGAGCGTTGCCTCTTCCACCGAGTCTAAATCCCCGACAACGAACTCCGGGATGATACCGGCTTGTACGAGCGTGTTGGCTGCTCCATCAGCTGCAATCATCGGATGGTGACCAATCACCTCAATCTCTGCACCCGTGGGCAGATCTCCGTTCAAGCAAATGACAGCATCAAACGTGGTGTCGCTAAACGTCAGCGTCATGTTGTGGCTTCCCAGTGGTCGTAGATCTTCAGGATGGCGTCGATGCCATCCGTCAGGGCAGCCGGGCCTGGCTGCAGAATGATCGGTGAAGCAATGTCGTGCATGTGCCCCGTGTGTGCTGGCTGAAACTCGGCCCAACCCTCACGCTGCAGGACGCGCTCGGGCTTGAACATCTTACCACACCACGATGCAATCATGATATCCGGGTTCCGCCGCACCGGTTCCAAGGGGTCGGCCAGAATGCGCTCCTTGGCGTTGGGGAAGGCCCTGTTTTCCGCGAACACGTCTACACCACCACACACTTCCAACAGCTCACTCACCCATGCAATGCCAGTGATGAGGGGGTCGTACCACTCCTCGAAGTACACCCGTGGGCGGCGCGTACGGGAGCTGCCACGCTCCACGGCGATGTCGATCCGTCGTCGCAGTGTATCGGCATAGCTCTCGGCTTTTTCGCTGATGCCCATCATCCCGCCCAGGCGGTGGATCATCTGCAGGATTCCCTCGATGCTACGATGGTTGAAGCAGACAACATCCACACCCCGGCGGATCAACTCGGCAGAGATATCGGCCTGCAGATCGCTCCAGGCAAACACCATGTCGGGCTTCAAGGCTAGGATCTCATCGAACTTTGCGTCGAGATACGTCGACACCTTCGGCTTCTCTTTTCTAGCGCGAGGTGGACGTACGGTGAATCCGGAGATTCCTACGATACGATCCTCTTCACCAAGAGCATAGAGCACTTCCGTGGTTTCCTCGGTCAGGCAGATCACGCGCTGTGGATACATGGTTACTGTCCACCTCCCGCCGGACTATCCTGAGGTGCCGGTTGACTGGTAGGACGGGTCAGCACCGTGCCCTCCGGTGCCAACACGATGGCCTGGCGGTCGGCGCGCAGCACGGAGTTATAGTATGTCTTGTACTCACCGTACTGTGCTGGAGGAACAACCTCGCGCGTGTACACGGCCGTGCGAGAGATACTCAGCGCCCTGGTGCTGGAAGCCGCCGATCGCGTCACGCGTCCAGCGAATGACTCTTGCGTGGACGCTGGTTCAACACCCAATGGGGTGTAGCCCACAGGAAGCGACAGGCTGATGTTCTCCGCCAGTGTATCGATGTAGTTGCGGTTGACAATTGGGTGTGATCGGTTCTGGTAACTCAGGGCAGCGTCCGGTCTGAACGGACGGTACCACGGAAGGTTCACGATCAACAGTCCAGAGGCCTCCATCACGAAGTTGGGGACCGTGTAGGTGAGCTGATACGTGAATGTTGGCGACAGCGATTCTACATCACTCAGTAGGAAGGTATCGAGGTGAACATCAGGGTAGTCGCTTGCTAATGTTTCTACCAGCGACCGTCGCAGCTCGGTGTCGGACATCTCCTGCCAGGCACTGCGGTAGAACTGCGTACGCGCCCCAGTGTGGGTAAACGTTTGGGACACGGTGGCCGACATATCCTGGTGCATTATCACGCGTGTATCCACGGTAACGTTATTCGGCGTGAATAGACTGCGATGCATACGCTCTGGAAGCTGCCAGCCGGGATGGATCACGAGGCAAAAGGCGTCAATGTCGGCAAAGGGTACACTGCCCACTGGAACGTTGTCGGCCGTCAGATCGATGTACAGAGGCGAACCATCCATATTCACCATCACCATCGCGTGATTGAACGGCAGCGACGGCAGTACCTGTCGGCTGGATGCATAGGAGTCGGTTTCTACCAAGACGTGGTACGACTCGATGCCCCGCTCAGCAAGCATGGCAATACACAGGGTAGCTACATCCTTGCAATCTCCGATCCGCGTGGCCAGCACATCGCGGGCCTTTTGTGGAATCACGTTGTTCTGGCGAAAGGGGACGTTGCTATACCGAATCTGGCTGGTGATGTACCGGTACGTACCAGCGATGATCTCCTCCTTGGTGAAGGTCTGTGTGCGTGGAAACAGCGAATCAACAAGGCGCGTGATCGTGGGTGCAGAGCGCGTCTTGGTACTGGCGATATCGTGGTACCAACGGATCAGCTCACCCCAGTTCGGGATCGACGATACCTGCAAGATCTTCGCCATATCGTCGAAGCCTGGCGAGCCCTCTTCGAAGGCGATTGCTGGTACCGACGTCATCGACCAGTCGTACAACTCGCCGAAGTCCGTCGTGCGGCTCTGCATCTCGGCCGTACCATTGCTCACAGCCCACTTAAAGGAGTGTCCCGGGGCTACCAGCAGTTCATACCGTGCCTCCTTGACCGGCACCGACCCATTAAACACAAACTCGTCCATAAAGTAGGGGGCTAGTCTACCTGTTGAGGCCTCGCGCGTGCGAGTCTTCATGTAGATGAAGTCACCCGGCTCAAGATTCTTGAAGACGGCGTATCCACCCTGGCGATCAGCCGGAATTTCCGTGCCGTTCATCTTGCGCACTACGGCCTTTTCAACCGTTAAACTGGAGGAGCCCCCTCCCGGCAGCTGCATCTCCTTGTAGGTGTCGATGCCCGAGGTGGTGAGGATGCGGATCAACTGCTCATACTCCACTTCGCTGCGGCTGCCATCGTGTACAATTCGTCGTGCGAGATCCAGCACGTAGACGGCGCCTGCATCAGGATAGTCCGCTGCGGTGGGAGCGTGCTTCATGGCACTATCAACCGATACGCTACGGAAGTAGGTAAAC
>JAURGP010000044.1 GCA_030833725.1 Candidatus Kapaibacterium sp.
CGTTGTTGATGCTGCAGCGTACGTTGCCATCAAGGCTGGGTAGTCATAGGCGTCCACACGATGGATGTCGTAGCCATCCGTACTGCCCGGACTGCGTCGAAATCCTTCAAGAAGTGCTCCCACGTCACCCTTTGTATGCTGGTAGGCATTGGGTACACTGATACCGTATCCATCATCCCAGATGGAGATTACCGCAGGAGCGTGCAGCACCCCAATGGCATTGACGGCCTCCCAGAACATCCCTTCAGCTGCGGAGGCATTGCCGATCGTACCGAAGGCTACTTCTGCACCGCCGTTCGAGAACCCCTGCTGGCTAGAAAGCGCATCCACACCTCGGTAGATCACCGACGCGTAGGCCAACCCCACCAACCTCGGCATTTGTGAGCCCGTTGGTGAAACGTCTGCAGAAACGTTGTAGCGTTCGGTTTGCGACAACCACTCACCGTGTTCATCAAGGAATCGCGTGCCGAAATGCCCATTCATGCTCCTGCCAGCCGAAGAAGGCTCGGCATGGACGTCGGTATGGGCATATAACTGTGCGAAAAACTTCTGGACCGTGCTCTCACCAATGGCGAACATGAAGGTCTGGTCGCGGTAGTAGCCGCTTCTCCAGTCTCCGTGCCGGAAGGCACGGGCCATCGCTAACTGTGGCAGCTCCTTGCCGTCGCCGAAGATGCCGAACTTCGCCTTGCCGGTGAGTACTTCTCTGCGTCCGAGGAGCGATGCCTCTCGGCTCTCGACACCAATGCGATAATCACGCAGGACATCCTGGGGTGTCAGGCCTGCGGGTAGCTGTGTTACCAACGTTGTTTTTGCCGTCTTCCTACTTGCCGTCGTTGTTTTTGCCATAGACGACAAAAATAGCACTCCCAGAGCAACCGCTGACATCCAAACGCCCACCCTACTCCGGGAAGAGCAACGGCTGTTGAGATGGTCCATCGGTGACGGATCGCACGAGCACTTCTGCACGCTGAAGCGTCCGCTGAAGATCGTCATTGACGATCACGTCATCGAATTGATCGCGTAGACTCATCTCCATCTCCGCCCGTGACAGTCGCAAGGCGACTTGTTCGTCGGTTTCCGTGTGCCGATTCCTCAGTCGATCAGCCAAGACCTCAAGGTTTGGCGGAGCAATAAAGAGCAGGAGTGTATCATTCGGGAAGGCGTTGCGTAACGACAGAGCCCCCTTCACATCCACATCGAAGACGAGGAACTCACCGCGTGCCATAGCTTGCTCAACCACACTTCGGAGCGTGCCATAGTAGTTCCCGAAGATTTCCTCGTATTCAATCAGGTCCTCATGGCGCAGACGTTCTGCAAACTCCTCCCGTGAGAGAAAGAAGTAGTCCCGAGCGTGCTGTTCACCGGGCCGCATGGTTCGCGTCGTAGCAGACACACTAAACCGCAGCTTCGGAAACGTCGCGAGCAGATGCTTGGCAACGGTGGTTTTCCCTGCTCCGCTGGGAGCACTCAAGACAATCAGTTGCTTCATCATTCGATGTTTTGTACTTGTTCGCGCATCCGTTCGAGCTCTTCCTTCATCATCACCACGTGCCGACCGATCACGGCATCATTGGATTTCGACCCCATCGTGTTCACTTCGCGGTTCATCTCCTGGAGCTGAAAGTTCAGCTTTCGACCAACAGCTCCACCTTCGGCGAGATCGTCCACGACATGCTTCATGTGGGATCGCAGGCGGACACACTCTTCGGTGATGTCGAGACGATCGGCAAGCAGTGTGATCTCTAACTGCAGCCGTTGTGGATCGATGTGCTCTTCACCCACTAACTGTGCCACTCTCTCACGTAGTCGTTCCCGTTCTAGTGGGATTCTCTCCATGGACAGCTGTTCGACATGGCCCAGATTCTCCGTGATTGTCGACAGTCGCTCTCGGAGATCCTGAGCAAGCATTACACCTTCACGCTGGCGCATGTCCTGAAGCTCGCCAAGTGCATGCTCGACAGCACGCATCACCTCTTGGGTAACCATCTCCTGATCCGTGGCTGGCTTCGAACCCTGAAAGATCGGCGCATAGCTCGCGACGTGATCAACCGCCACGGCGCCGGACAACTCAAACCGCTGTTGCAACTGATGCAGGGCTGCCACATATGCTTCCGCAGCCGTCCAGTCGATGTGTACCGTTGGCTGCTCAGCGGACTGCTCCCGACGCACATACACGTTCACACTGCCCCGCTGAATACTCTTCTTCAACAGGTCCCGAATTCCTGTCTCACGGTCGGCCCACTCTCGTGGAAGGCGAATATTCAGTTCGAGAAACCTGCCATTCACACTGCGGAGCTCAATGGTCGTGGGTGTTCCGTCGATTAACGCATCAGCTTTACCGTAGCCAGTCATACTCAGAATCATTCCGGGTCCTTTGGGGCGTTGAGTAGGTGGAGTAGAATGCAAAGATAGCATGAGGCGGTAGCGCAGAGTCCCGTGGTAACCACAGACCTCGAGGATGGATGATCTGGTTGCATCCGGATGTAGTACATTGCTGCATTCTCTACCTTGTAGTCTCCCATGTGGTCTATCGATTGGCCTAGCGAGTGGCCCCGTATTGCCATGATAGCTGGATCAGGAATCGCCCAGGCAATTCCTCCGGAATCCATTCAGTCCGTTGTGCCAATGGACTCACAGCCCGGACTTCCTCCTATCCACGTAGCTGGGCATCGTGCAGAGTTTGCTCGTACACGCGTTCAACGAGCGGAGTCTGCAACACCGCAGACGGTGGATATCCTTGTTGCAATGGGTCGAACACACCTGTATGAGGGGCGCTCCGTACCTGACGTCGTAGCGGTAGTACGGTGGTTGGCACTCCAGGGATGCTCGCATCTCATCTTGACAAATGCAGCTGGCGGACTCCACCCTTCACTACAGGTTGGCAACCTCCTCTGTGCCTCGGATGTGTGGAATGCAACCGGCCGGCACGTTGCATCGCCGTCGCACCCACTGCGCCAACCAGTGTTGGACCCTGAATGGCGAGCCAGAACGCTAACCCAATGTACGAACGAGGGAGTGCGACTGCTCCAAGGAACGTACATTTCCGTGCTGGGTCCCTCCTATGAAACGCGTGCTGAGATTCGCATGTATCGAAAGATGGGTGCCGATGTTATCGGGATGTCCACAGCCCTTGAGGCTGAAACAGCCGCCACTCTCGGCATGAAGGTCCTTTCGCTCTCGCTTGTGACGAACGTGTTGTCTGATGCCGTGCAGCGGCACCTGAACCACGATGAGGTGTTGGCTGCGGGTTCGGCTGGTGCAGCTTCGCTGTGGCAGGCTGTTACTGCTGCCGTTCGCGCAGTGGACGTGATGCCAACATACCCCGCCTAAGGCGCTATTTTGCAGCATGAAGAACCTCGGAAAGAGCACCCTCATCAGTGCTGTAGCAGTAGCCATTTGCTCGACGGCATGCTCTGTAGTACGCACCAGCGTCACGCCCGACATTCTTGTGCGACTGGCAGGTGTGGCAAACAGTGATTCATCGTACGTGTTAAGCCTGGTGGTGTACGACAGCACGCAGCGGATGACGCCGCAGCGAGCATATGCCGTTGTAGATCGCGACACCCTCGCATTCTCGCTCGCTGGCTCAGGCGCACCGAACCGCGTTGCTACACTCAGCTACACCGCGGGAGTGGAGCGAACGTCACGCGAGGTGGTTGAGAAAGGGGCTCTTCGTGCGCTGCTCGTCGTGGAAACGAGCGCCGGAATCTGGAGCGATACGATGGACGTGCCGCTAACATATGCAACGTCGCTGGCGCTTGAGCCGTTTGTTGTGCCACATCCTGATGGGGTTGAACTTGGCTGCATGGCGCATCGACTCCTACCCCGACCGGACGAGTTCCTTCCTTCTTCTGAGGCCTTCCGCTTGATTATTCGAGATCGCAACGGTCAGGTTGTGTACAGAAGTGACGAGGGTATGGCCTTCCTCCAAGTCATCACTCCGGTAGAACCTCGCACCGTTGGCGAACATCAGAGGTTCTCCTTCATCTGGCGCGGTACATCTTCCAGTGGTCAAACGGTGCCGCATGGAACCTACTCGGCAGAGATGACCATTCCTGCCGTGCCGTTTCCGTACACGGCTACGGCCGAGATCACGTGGCCACTGCAATGAATGGCCAGAAGGATAGCATCAGCATCGATCCGACATCTTGGATGGATCACGCTCTGCAACTTGCGTTGCGCGGAACTGGCATGGTCAGCCCGAATCCGCGTGTAGGCTGCGTGATCGTGGACAACGACGTTCTCCTTGCCGAGGGATGGCATGCTGAATATGGTGGCCCGCATGCCGAGGCCGTTGCACTACAAGCATTGTCAGCCCCTGTTACCGATAACACGGTGATGTATGTAACACTGGAGCCCTGTAACCATCACGGTAAAACGCCCCCCTGCTCCGAGGCGATTGTGCGCAGTGGGATCCGTCGAGTCGTGGTTGCCGTGGAGGATCCGCATCCCAAGGTGGCCGGCACTGGGATAGCCTACTTGCGTTCCCATGGTATCGATGTCCTGGTGGGTGTTCGTCGAGAGGAGGCCTCGTGGCTGAACAGAAGCTTCTTCCACCATGCTACCACCGGCATGCCCTACGTAGCCGTGAAGACGGCTGCGTCGCGTGATGGCTTCATGGCTCCTGAGCCAAAGGAGCGCCAACAACTCACAGGTGCGGCCAGCCAGCGCGTCGTGCACGAACTGCGGGCCGAGTTCGACGCCGTTCTGACGACAGCAGCCACGGTACAGATTGACGACCCTCGACTGGACGTTCGATTCACCACGGGACGCAATCCCATCCGCATTGTTCTGGATGTTGGGTGTTCAACACCCCAGAACGCTCAAGTGGTGTGCACGGCTCGAAAACAACGGACGATGTTGGTTGTACCTGATGCCACGACCCCTTCCATGCTGCAGCCGTACCTCGACAACGGCTGCGAGCTACTCTTCTGCCGTGTTCAGCACCGTGGTGGGTTCGATCTTCGTGGGTTCGATCTTCACGACGTCTTCACCTCGTTGGGAGCCATGGGCATCACCTCCATCCTCATCGAAGCTGGTCCTGAACTCAGCTCCGTCCTACTCACGATGCCAGAGACGATGGAGTGGTATAAGTTTACGACTCCAACGAACCTTCATCGCGGCTACGGTCTGGTTCCACAGAGGCCTGACATTGATTCGCATCGTTGGGTGTTACACCACCAGATCTCCGTGGAGCCTGACAACTGCCGCGTATACCTCTCCACTCACCATCCATTGATTCAGTCATGACGCTCATCATTCAGCACACGCTGAGAATCATGTTGCTGATGTCCGTTGTACTTGCAACCACCGGAACATCTGCGAGTATTGCGCAGCAACATCTGCCCTCGGAATCCAGGGCACTTCTTCAGCATGCCCTCAGCGTACTCGGCATGTCTGAGCAAGATGCCATCATGCCGGTGGACGTGTATACGCGCGATGTTCACCGACTAGCCATTCATGATTCCATCTTCAGTGATCCAATCAGACGCCTGGATGCCGTGCATGACTACGCCGATTTTTCTTCGCGTGAAGACCCGGCGGGAGCGCTTCATCTGGGTTTGCGTCAACTGGATTTGATGCCTCCGAGACGGGTGGACGTGATCAATCCCCGTCCCCCCTACCGTGAACTTCCAGAGCTGCAGCAGCCTCTGCCGCAAACAATGCGCGAGATTGTCAATCGCGTGCTGCAGGTACTCGACATGATCCGTAAGGGAAGCGATGACTGGCGCAGGCGTTGGTGGGACTATGACGTGCTCGGCACGCAGATGGATTCCTTGTGGATGAACCAAGAAGACGATCCGAATGAATCTGTGTACGAGGGATACGCCAAGCAACGCGAACAACGTGCTCTGGCAGAGCGAGCCTTTGCCCAAGCAGATACGGCGCTCCATACGCCGATGACCGACCTGTACAGTTTTGGTCTGGAACTGTATGGTCGCCTCCTCGGAACGCGACTGGAACTTCGGGAACTCCAGGCATCGACGATCGACAGCTGCACGACCATCACCTTTATGAGCGATTATGGACGTGTTGCCATTGGTGGTGCTGGTAACGATGTCTACGTGGGCACCTATGCTCTGATCATCGACCTTGGAGGCGACGATATCTATCGCGCAGCACCATCATCGAAGTTGTCATACCGCGATGATCCGATTCAGTGCATTGTGGACAGAAGTGGGAATGACACCTACCTCGGTGGTGACTACTGTTTCGGAGGATCCATCGCCGGCATCAGCATCGTGATTGACGATCAGGGTAACGACACCTATCGCGCCGGTGACTGGTCGCTCGGAGCATCACTGTTTGGCGTTGGCATTCTCCACGACGAAGCTGGTCAGGATTCCTACATGTCCGGACAAAACACACAGGGCGCCGCAGTGTTTGGCCTTGCCCTGCTCAACGATGTTGGTGGCAACGATGTGTACACCTGCTTTGCTCAGGGACAGGGCTTCGGCGGGACGCGTGGTCTGGGTCTGCTGTTTGATCACGCGGGAAACGACTACTACGTGGCCACCAGCCCATACCTCGATGTGCTGCGATACGATGCTCATTTTGTGACATTCACGCAGGGTGCTGCACTAGGTTACCGACCACTTGCCTCAGGTGGAATCGGTATCCTGGCCGACGACGCTGGCAACGATCACTATGCCACCGATATCTACGGTCAGGGTACGGCTTACTGGTATGCTGTAGGGGGCTTAGTGGATCGCAGTGGCGAAGATCACTACAATGCCTACCAGTATGCCCAAGGTTCCGGCGTACATCTCGCTGCAGGTATCCTGCACGATCTGAGCGGAAGCGATGTCTATTCCTCGCATGGTGTATCGCAGGGTTGCGGCCATGATCTCGCGATCGGCATCTTGGCCGATGATGCTGGCAACGACAGCTATACCACGGAGAGTCTGTCGTTAGGTGGGGGCAATGCTAACGCTGTTTCACTGTTTATCGATCGATCCGGTGACGACAGCTATGCGTTCATGAATGATGCCAACACACTTGGCTACTCCGATTTCCGACGCTACTCCGGGATGATTGGCGTGTTTGTGGATGGTGGTGGCAACGATCGCTATACGGAGGCGTCCCGCAACTCAACACAGTCGGTCAAGTCAACGTACGGCGTACATGTTGATACCAACATGACAGCTTCGGTAGCACCACCTGGAGGCATACCTGAGAGCGCCAACGTGCTTCCGATGGTCTTGTCGAACACATTCGACAGCCTTTTCATCCAAGCCTCGGCTGCACCACTTCGGTTTCAGCCACTTGTTGGACCTGCACGTGACCGACTGGCAACATTCGATCCGGAAGTAGTTCTTCCTCTCCTCTTTGCACATGCATCTTCGGGTATGCCTCGCGAGCGCCTGACCATCGAAGACGTGGTGCCGAAACTGCGCACGCGCGAGTCATCAACGGTTGACGCATTTCTTGACGCATCGTTGCGTTCGAGTGATGCTTCGGTAGTCCTGCTTGCCGCAACGATTGTTGGGAAGACACGGGCACCGCTCGTGGAGCCCCTTACAGAGCTTTTGGCACATCCATCATGGCGGTTACGCCGCGCTGCTGCGCTGACTCTTGGGTTGATTGGTCAGGACGATGGAATACCGGCGCTGGAATCTGTGGCCTCCGACACCAACCTCTACGTACGCCAACATGTTGGCTATGCCCTTGGACTCCTGGGAGCATCGTCTTCATCAGAACCGGTGCGACGTCTACTTCATGATACGTCGCGCATGGTTGTGTACAACACCGTCGAGGGCATGGTTCGAGGACCAGAGCGTGACGAAGATGAGATTCGCACCGTCGTGAGTACCCTGACTCCCGCACATCGACGGATTCTTCGATCGCAGTCGTCGACTCCTGCTGCATGGCTTGCTGTCCTGCGTGACACTGAGCCTGGTGAGTAGCATTCCATGACCGGCTATCACCTAACACTGGAACGCATGGCAGATGAGCTCCATCACCTCTTGGAGGGACGGGTGCTTGCTGATGCCTGGACGCAACAATCGGAGCAGATTATTCTGCGGTGGTCGGGTCCAGACGACGATCAGACGGTGGTCATCGATACCGGCTCGGACGTCCAGATCTACCTTGAACCTCGTCTGCAACGTCAGCGTAGAAACGCCACGAGTGTGCTATCCCAAGCCATTGGTCAACGGTGTCATGCTGTGGTCAAGGTCAACGGAGACCGCGTCATCACCTGTGTTCTGACGCACGCTCGCCTTCATATCCAGCTCTTTTCCGGTGGCAAGGCCAACGTTGTGATGGAGTCCGATGGTATCATCACCGATGCCTTCCGGAAGCGCCACACACTCGTAGGACAGCCGTTTACCGTTACTCCGCACGAAGAACGCTTGGGGCCACTACTGGAGGTAGAGCAACAGTACTACGAGCAACCAATTGCCGATGTTGTGCGTGCAGAGCGCCAGAGCTATGTCGTAGAGCGAAACGGTACGATCACGGCAGCACTTCTACCCTTACAGGGATGGCAGGTCATCGAGCAGCATGCAAGTATCCTGGACGCTGTGCGGCGTGCAACCGTGCTTCAGCGACAAGCTCTACGATTTCAGCAACACAAGCGACAGCTCCTGGATACACGGACACGCGAGCTCACGAAGCTCCAGCGCGCCCTCGACCACATGCTCTCCGACCAAGCACAAGCCGATCACGCAGCGAAGTACCGCTTGATGGCCGATGCGTTAATGAGTCAATCGGATGTGTACCAACGCAACCTCTCCGTACTGCATGCCACAGCCCCTGACGGGTCGATGCTGACGATTCCCCTGAAGCCCGAGCAGACACTCCTTGAGGCAGCCCAGTACCTCTATGCCAAGGCCCGTCGATCGGAGCGCAGTGCGCAGATGCTCCAGCAACGTATTCCTGCCACACAGGAACGCATCAAGGTGCTCCAGCTCCAACTCGCAGCGCTGGAAACGTGTACGGCAGAGCATGACCTGGATGCCTTTCGTGATCAGGCTGTACGTTCGGCGAGACAGGGTCAATCAATCGAGGCGCAACGGGTGTTTCGGGAGTTCGCACTTGGGCCGCAGTGGATACTCTACGTTGGCCGGACGGCAGCAAACAACGACGAGCTTACCTTACGTTTTGCCAAACCGAATGACCTCTGGCTGCATGCACGTGGCGTAAGTGGTTCGCACTGCATCCTTCGCTCTACATCCGGACATCCTCAGCCTCCCGAGAACATTCTTGAGCAGGCAGGTGCCATTGCCGCCTACTACTCTAGCGCACGAAATGCTACCTGGACGCCGGTGATCTACACCCAGCGCAAGTATGTCCGCAAGCCAAAAGGTGCAGCTGTCGGGGCCGTGACGGTTGATCGCGAGCGCGTCGTGATGGTCGAGCCCGGCCTTCCACTACCTTCTGCTACTTCACCACAGACACAGGAAGATTCCGGCCATCCACCCTCATGAGGTACACACCCGTGGACAGATGACGGACATCTACCATCGCCCCATCAGGCACAGAACTCCACGCTATGGTCGTCATTGGTCGACCATGGAGATCTACAATGGAGAGCTCTCGAATCGGATGATCTGGCCATACTACACGCAGAAGGTCGGTTGTGGGCTGTGGGCGCAACTGAATCACGTCGCGAGTGTTCGATAGGACGGAGGTTGGCCCACCTTCCACTCCAACGCGAAGGCGCAGCGGTTGTGATGGTAGCAGCTGTAGTGCCGGCAGCACATCCGCATCAACCACATGCGTTCCTGGTAGGTACTGCATTCCGCCCGATACAGGTTTCAGGTCCCACACCGCTGTGTCACTGGTAGACGACGTCCTCCACAGACTAAACGTTCTGCGCTCGGCATCGGTAGCATCGATGAGGTGATGCAGTGCCATCCGCACGGTGGTCACCATCGTGGTATCGCTCAGGTCACGAATCCAAAACTCTGCTGACAGCCCCGTCACGGTGTCGGCAAGGGGCTCTTCGCTTCGGTCGAGTCGCGTGATCATGATGCGGTGGTTGTGCGGATCGGTAAACTCTACGCCACACCACGTGGTATCTGTTGGTATCCATGTGCCAAGGAGTGAGGTGCTAACAACCGTTCGTCCAGGTCCGAAGGGAATGCCCGACGCGTGGTGGACCGCCCCCTGTTCGAGAATCCCCTGATTCCCTCGCACGCGATCGTAGAGTACAGCTTCATCGGACTCATTCATCTGATACCACGCCAGAAGTCCTGGCGTGCTGGCACTGATTGGATGATGCATCATCCTGCGAACGTCGTCCTCGTGTACTGCTCTACCAAACAAGCGAACCTCATCGATCAGGATCGATGCGTTACGACTATCCCAGAGATGGTAGGTTCCAAGGAGGACGTCCAATTGTGACATCGTGACCGGCGCCAAAGCAATGCTATCGGTAGCACTTATACCATCCACCATCACGGTAGCTCCGGTCGGGCGAATGATCACGGCCACATGGTGCCAGCGATTTGGCTGCAGCTGTAGCCCACTACGCCACCACCACCTGCCACCAGACCACAGGTAACCGATCTCGTTGGTGGGGGCAAAGAACTGCATACCGAACTCTTGGCTGTTGTCCACGCCATCGGTACAAAACACTGCGCTGAAGTCCGGTTGTTCCCCGTCCACATACACCCATGCCATGAAGGTCGCTTCTGAGAGCGTGGTGTCGATACGACCTAGGCGCACGCGATCTGCTGAGCGACGAAGATCGATTGCTCTCCCTGGGACCTGGTCCGGTTGATCACACTCGGATGGATAGACCGTCACGGCGCGTTCGAGCGTTACGGTATCACTCCCATCCTCGTTCTCCACGATCAACGTCGCATGGTAGGTGCCGGGCAGCGCGTAGGTCACATCTACCATGTCGGCCGTAGCGGTTTCTGGTATACCGCCCGGAAACTGCCATAGCCGTCGATGCCCAAGGGTACGACGCGCGTCGCTGCGGTCGTAAAAACGCACCGGCGTGCGTGAGCATCGCACCTCACTGCGACTGCGCGAAATGCGCGCACGGGGCGCACTCGCTCCTGGGAGCGCAATCTGCCACAAGCCCCGTTCCGTTCCGGCGGTCAGAAGGCCACGCACATGATCCACGCGGAGGAACGACACCTGGGTGACCGGCAGACCGGTTCCCAGCGTGCTCCATTGTTGCCCTTCGTTCTTGACGTAGACGCCCGTTTCGGTTCCAACAAACAACGTTGACGACGTAGCTCCGGATGTAACAACGCAGCGCAGCGACACCGCTGGAAGTCCATATGATTCATCACGCCACGTACCGCCACCGTCTGTGGAGCGCAGCACTTTCACCGTTGACTGCCGGCCGCCATACCCCAGGATCAGATCATTCGCTGTGCGGCCAAACACCGCGTCGACGAGTGCGGCCGATCCGGTCAGAGCACGCGACGGTGTGATCGCCTCCCACGACACTCCATCGTCCGTTGAACGCCACAACTCACCGTCGGCTACAGTCAGGAGGACCGCTGGATCATTCTCACACATCCGCACATGGGTAATGGTCGAGGAGAAGGTGCGCAGTGTATCCCACGAGCCAGCATTGGTGCGCGTCCGGACCACCGACTTCGAACGGTGGTCAGCTGCAACGATCGTGTAGGTCTCATGGGGGTGAAAGGCAAGGTTTGAAAATGGGAGGTAGCCCAAATCGATGCCCAGATCCTGACTGCGTGGGGGGCTCTCCAGCGATGGACTGCGCTCTGCTTTCACACTGTTCCATGGTTTGGCATACAGCCATCGATCATCGTCTGGGTTCACATCAGCCATCATGGCATCAGCTCCCGACCAACCGTACCAGCCACCTTCAAACTTTCCAGCATCATAGAGAGCGTCGTCTCGAATCATGATCGGCATGTGGTACGCGCCTACGGCCATCACCGTAGATCGGTGCGCCATGCCCAAGCCCCATACCTGCAGGGCATTGATTCCATCGCTACGATCAACCATCGTGCGCCCGGTATCCTGTGTGTGGTGCACTCCCCCATCATGACCTACCCAGATATCGTGGCCGGTGATCATGGCATCTTGGATATCGTAGTGAATCGAGGCCATGGACTGCCACCGTCGGCCACCGTCGGCCGACACATACGGAAAGATGCCACCAACCACCAACAGCGACGTATCCTGATCGGATGCAGCCAACGCCATGTCCCACGTTACCTGCCCTGCTCCTGTACCGGTGATGCTATAGTCGAACAGATTCGGACGCTCTATAGGGTCGGGTAGCTCCACGCCGTCGTCGCCGCAACACACATGGGTGAATGTTTCTCCGGCATCGTACGACGTGTACAACCCCCAGAGTCCGCCGAGTGTATCGCCGCGCACACCCGCATAGATCACCCAGACACGTTGGGGATCGGCTGCCGATGTCGCCAAACATCCACGCAGCAACCGTGCTCCGTCCATCGGGACAGGCAATCCAGTGTTCTGCAGCTCCACAAACGTGGCCCCGCCATCGGTACTGCGCAGGTACTGTACCCAGCCATTCGTGCGATGCAAGGCATACACAACCAGGGGGTCTGATGGATGCCACCGCAGATCCCAGAACTCCCCAACCGGAGCAGTTGCCCCCTTCCATGTGGTTCCACCGTCCGTACTGTGCTGGAGCCGACCGTCGTAGACGGCTACCACATGCAGCGGATCTGCTGGGTCGACAGCTACATGAGACGCCGACCGTGCAGCGGGGTACCGCTGACCATTCGCTGGGTCGCAGAGGGTAAAGCGGTCACCACTATTGAAGGAGCGAATCACGCCAACATTTGTGGCGGCGTACACATACTGTGGATTCGATGGTGCAAGAGCTACATCCCACACGGTTGTCACAGGCAATGGATCGGTCACATTGGTCCAGTCCCGCGCACGTGTTGCGGACTTCCATAAGCCCCCTGAGATGGTGCCGGCGAACACAACCTCCGGCTGACGCGGATGCTGGGCCAGAGAACGTACTACTCCGATACCCATCGAACCGGTGGCTGCCTTAGCAGATCGATCCCACGTGTAGGGACCAATTCCTCGCCAGCGCTCCTGCTCCTGCGTCATGGGACGTTTGTCTCCCGTACGTGGCGAACCGTCAAAGCGATAGGAAGCCGGTAAACTATCGGCTAACCAACCATCGCGATCAGCCAGATGCCAATGCGTAGCTAACCAGCGAACGGCTTGTTTCCACTCCAGACTTCGGCTACCGGCAGCCACGGATGAATCAGCATCCAGCGCAGCCTTCACACGATACACATTGGGCCTGTCTGATGTCAGCTCCTGATACCACGGCGACGTACGATGCGCCAGTGAAGACAACCATGAAGACGACCAATCTGCAGCGCTGGCCAGATGCGGCACGACCGCGATGGCCATCATGGCAATGGCGGTATTGAGGAGCCATCGTTTCATTAGATGGTGAGAATCTTGAACTCCACGCGCCGGTTCTGCTGGCGCCCTTCCTCAGTGGAGTTGTTGGCAAGGGGCTTTCGGGCGCCATATCCCACGGCTTTCAACCTCTTGGGATCGATGCCGTTCTGAACCAGATACTCCCGCACGGAGTCGACACGATCCTGCGACAACCGTTGATTAGCTGCCGGTGAGCCCACGTTATCGGTATGTCCAGACAGCTCAATCACGATCGTCGCAGACTTGAGCATGAAGGCTACCAAGCGGTCCAACTCCGGCAACGATTCCGGTCTCAGGACATGTTCGCCGGAATCAAAGAAGAGGTTGTTCAGGCGAATCACCTCATTCTTGCGGACAGGCACCATCATCAAGTCGCGCGTAATCTCCGTGTAGGATCCCAGGTGCTGCGTACTTAACTGATCGGACACTGGATAGTATCCTTCTCCGGCAGAAGCTCGAAATCCGTAGAGGTCACCAGCAGGCAGTGCAATGGCGTACGCACCATCCTTGGGTGCGGAACGTGCCTGACCCATACCGACACGCTTTGACAGGCTTTCGTACTCTACAACAGCGGCAAGTGGCTGCTTCGTCGTAGCGTCGACCACACGGCCACGAACAAGCACGACCGGCTTGGGTTTGACTCCCTCCGTCAGGCGAATACGATAGATGTCGGCGCTGTTGTTTTCAGGATTAGTGGCGCTGAGATAGGCATACATACCATCAGCAGGAACGGTGAAGTAGGCGTCCCATTCGGCAGTATTGACCACGGGACCCAAGTTCTCCGGCTCCGACCAGGTTAGCCAGGTGTCGTCTAGGCGACGCGTCATCCAGATGTCCACGCCTCCGAAGCCCTTGCGACCGTCGGTGGCAAAGTACATGGTTTCACCGTCCGCTGCCACAAACGGCGACATCTCATTGCCCCACGTATTCACACCCGTAATGTTCATCGGCACGCTGAAGCTACCATCACGCTGGCGCGTTGAAACGTAGAGATCCTTTTCGCCACGAGAGTCATCCCGTTCGATGGCCATGATCAGGCGGGTACCACTAGGGTCGAGACACATTTCGGCAAACCGGTGCCGGTTGTAGTAGTCGGCAATCCGCACGTCGGTCGGCACTGACCATCCTTGACTCTCACGATACGAGATCGATACACCACCACCCTTGGGGCGGCCATTGGGGTAGTACGTGTTGCCCACTAAAGCGGTGTTTAGGTCGGGGGTAATCGAGATCAGGTAGTTCGAACCCTCATTGTTCAGCGGTCGACCGACATTCTGTGTTTGCCCCCACGAACCATCAGCCTGCTTCTCGGAGATGTAGATGTCCTCCGTGGAAGGGTTGCCGATGTTTCCCGAGTACGGGTACCGACCGATGTACAGAAAACGTCCATCAGCGGTGATCACTGGCGAGAGATCTCCTCCAGTGGTATTGACCTTGGGACCAAGGTTCTCGCGCGTGCCTTGTGTTGGATGGTTGGGCGCAAGTCGAACCGGATCCTGGCGTTGACGCACGGTGAAGCTAGCATACTCCACAGCAACGGCACCCGCCACGGCCACG
>JAURGP010000045.1 GCA_030833725.1 Candidatus Kapaibacterium sp.
CGTACGGTATCTGCCTGCCCAACGGCAAGAGACACGTTCACCGATTGCGTGTCAAGGGTGTCGTTCTGCAGATTCGAGAGGCGCAGCGTGACAACGGCTGCACTCACAGCAGACGTACCGCTATTGATGACGATGGCTTGTGGGGTGAACGATGTTCCCACGGGGATGGTAGCTCCAGCCTCGGGCAGGACAATGGCCGTGACATCCACATCCACGTCCATTGTGGGGGCCTCAGTGGTGATGCACGGCGAGGATTCCATCACACGGTTGAACAGCGACGCTACCCGGGGATGGAACGACAGAGCATTTCCCGTGTACTGCAGGTGACAGTACGACATAATGTTTCCGCGCTGCGGCAGAACATAGTCGAAACAGCCCCCTTCAGCATACCAGCACGAATCAATGGGAGGGTTCCAGGAACAGTTGTGCGAGTGCGACGAACCAATGTTGTGACCCAGCTCATGGCTGGTAACATCGATGTCCCAGATGTAGCCCGAGGCTGGGAAGTTTACGCGTCCGTCTACTCCGGATACGTTGAATCCGTATCCGCCACAGAGCACGCCCACCCATGCCAGACCACCGCCACCAGAACCGGAAAGCATGCAGGTGACCGAGCGCTGGACATGGCGCATGTTGGCGCCCCAGTACTCGCGGATCTTCGTAAGGCGCTCGCCGATGGTGCCCACATACGGATCAGTTTGCGTCCAGATGCGCAGAAACGGCACCCGAATGGCCACGTTGGCGTCGCGGCGATACACGGCACCACAGGCTCCGGCAAGTGTGAGCGCATACTGGGCCGCACGTGTGAGGTTCGATTCCTGTCGGGTGTAGAAGGTAGAGTCGCACTCCAGCGCGAGGAACAACTCGTGGACAGTACTGGAGTGGAGTTGGTCGGTGGGAGATGCGGCACGGTAGCTCTCCGCAATGGCCATGATGGAATCCGCCTTGCGTTGGTAGTCCGGCAGATCCTCGGACACACAGCGTCGCGCGTCTGATGGTCCATGATCTACAAGCGCGGTCTCAAACACAATACTCGGCGCCATCGTGTGATCGATCACCGTGTCGGGAGCTATAATGAATCGTCGCAGGCCATCGGGCTGCTCAATCTCCACCACACCTGTGATGTGAGTGGCAAACACGGCCAGGAAGACTCGGGACTGGTCCCGACCTGCTACTGTTCCAGACAGCATGACGTGTTCCGGGACGGTCAGAGGAACCTCGCCCTCGGACGTCATCGCGACGGCGGTGACCCTTGGCGTGAGCACGCTGTACGACGACACGTTGAGCACCCACGTTCCGGTTGGTGCCGGCAGTGAGATCTGTACTTCGGCACCATGCGGCACGCCAGAGAGCTTCTGGACGAGGTTGGCAGGGGGCTGAACCAGTGTAGCGCCCTTGGGCAGCGAAATGTGTTGACGAAGGTGCGACGGATTCACCTGCGGCAGGTCGATGGACGATGCCGAGAGGACTCCCGTGCAGACGAAGAGGAGGAGGAGAAGCTTCATAATCAGTGAAAATACGCGGTTTGGAGTCTTCTCGCAGCGGAGAATTCAGCGGAGATTTCAGCGTAGATTTCAGCATGACGCATCACGATTCACCTGCACAGCGCATCGAGAACCTTCGATCACAGATCCGCCACCACGACCATCTGTACTACGTCGAGGCACGTCCCGTGATCTCCGACCGCGACTACGATGCCCTGCTGGCTGAATTGGAGCAGTTGGAGCGGGAACACCCGGATCTCGTCACATCCGACTCTCCGACGCAGCGCGTGAGCGGTGTACCCATCGGAACCTTCACGACGGCCCAGCATACCATTCCGATGCTGTCGCTGGCGAACACCTACTCTTCTCAGGACGTGGCGGACTTCAACCAACGCCTGATGCACCTGTTGGAGCTCAAGGATGGTGATGCCATCGACTATGTCTGCGAACTGAAGATCGACGGCGTGGCCATGAGTCTGCACTACGTTGATGGTGTCCTGGATCGTGCTGTCACCCGTGGTGATGGCGAGCGTGGTGATGTTGTGACGCAAAACATCCGAACGATTCGAGCCATACCGCTTACCCTCTCCGAACCCGTTACCGTTGAAGTGCGCGGAGAGGTGTACATGCGTCACGCAGATTTCCTCGCTTTGAATCAGCGCATGGTGGAAGCTGGCGATGAGCCCTATGCCAATGCGAGGAATACCACAGCAGGTACGCTAAAGCAGAAGAATACGCTGGAGGTTGCTCAACGCACACTGCAGTTCACCGCGTACTGGCTGGAAGAATCGCCTCGTCGACCCACACACATGGACAACATCCAACGCCTACGTGCCTTGGGCTTCCCCACTGGCCAGGACGTCCAGCAGTGTTCGGGTGTCGAGGACGTGCTACGGTTCATTGAAACGTGGGAGTCGCAGCGCCATGCATTGCCATTTCAGATCGATGGCGTTGTGATCAAGGTGAATCGTCTTGCCCTCCAGGATGATCTGGGTTCAGTAGCTCGATCTCCACGATGGGCCATCGCCTATAAGTATGAAGCCGAGAAAGCCACCAGCACGCTGCTGGACATCACCCTGCAAGTGGGTCGGACAGGTGTGGTGACGCCCGTAGCCGAGCTGCAGCCGACGCTCTTGGCTGGTTCGACGATCTCGCGGGCTACCCTGCACAACGAAGACTACATCAGCGACCTGGATCTCCGGATCGGCGATGCGGTTGTGATTGAAAAGGGTGGCGACGTGATCCCAAAGGTGTCGGCCGTCGTGGCGGAGGAGCGCCCGGCTACACGGCTGCCGTGGGAGTTTCCGGACGTCTGTCCGTGCCCACTGCAGAGCCCCCTCCATCGCCCCGAGGGAGAGGCAAACCACTACTGTAGTCACAGCGCCTGTCCGTGGCAGATTCGACGACGCCTGCAGCACTTTGCCGCCAGAGATGCCATGGATATCGATGGCCTTGGCGAAAAAGCCATCGAGCAGTTCGTGGCGGCTGGCCTGCTGACCACGGTAGCAGATATCTACGACCTACCTCACCGGACCCAGGAGATTCTGGCACTCGATCGCTGGGCACCGAAAAGCGTCGATCGGCTGGTTGCTGGTATTGCCGCCAGCACACAACAACCGTTTGAGCGGGTGCTGTTTGCACTGGGCATTCGATTTGTTGGCGAGGGCGTGGCAAAGGTCCTTGCCCGTGCCTTCGGCTCGATGGACGCTCTGCTCTCGGCCTCCACAGAACAACTCACGGCTACCCACGACATCGGCCTGCGCATTGCAGAGTCGATCCGAGAGTTTGCGACCGACCCAACGGAGCAATCGCTTGTGGACCGCCTGCAAGCGGCAGGTCTTGCGATGCGTCTTGACTCGCAGACCGTTGCAGCAACGCATCTCACGGGGACGACCTTTGTCCTGACGGGGGAACTCGATGGACTATCACGCCGGGAAGCCACGCAGATGATCGAGAGCTGCGGCGGCAAGGTCGCCAGCTCCGTCAGTGCCAAAACCAACTACGTCGTAGCGGGATCGGCCGCCGGAAGCAAGCTCAAGAAGGCGCAGGAACTGGGTGTGCCCGTTCTAGACCAACAGGCCTTCCTCGCGCTGATTAGTGATTCGTGAACGTGTGGCGGAAGTCGATCACCAACTGGTTGCGAATCTGCGTAGCCGGGCCGGTAGTGCCGTCGTCGCGGAGCACGGGAATGCGGTCGTCGTAGAAGATGTCGGTGAGGAAGCCAACCGAGAGAAAACTGTTCACCTTCATCAGGATCGCATTCTCGACCGTTACCACCCAGAGATCCGGATTCTCGTAGCGCATGAAGCTATTGAACCGCGACTTCCACGTGACGTTCTCCACCACCTCCCAGTTGATGGTTGCGTTCAACACGGCGCCGGGTGCAAGGTTGACCGTACTTCCGGGTGTTACGCCAAAGGCGCCGGCATTCGACAGCGCATCGTCCAGTACGAAGGTCGCACGAGCAGCGATCGGTGCAGCCATCAGCTTGAACTGTGGCAGTGGCGTCCATTCCGCACCCAGCGAGCTGGTAAGAAACGCCGGAGCCAGGAAGTTCGACACGATCGCAAAGCCCTGGGGGGATGTCGTGTCGATAACGTCGTAGTTGTAGCCCACGGCGAACTGTGAGCGAAGGTCTGCAAACGCCGTCCAGCGGAGGTTGTCGGTTTGACGCCACGACGCCTTGGTAACGTAGATGATCCGGTCGTCGGCCTTGCGGAACGACTGTGTTCCGAGTTGCGTGATGGAGTAGCCCAGATCAACGTCGTTTTCCCAAGCAAAGATGTGGTGACGGTAGTCCAGCTCCCCCAGAAACAGTCCCCGAATCGTAATGGCGTTCTGACCGCCACCGGTCCAATTGCTGAGCTGCACGGCGTTGAATCCGGCCCCTATCACCGCCTTGTACCGCCACGGTATGGAGTCCGCCTTGAACTTGACCGATGCCAGGCTGTCGATAGCAAGATTGGCTGTTGCGGCATCGAGCTGAGCGTACGTCGTGCTAGGGAGGGCCAGTACGGTAACGACCAGAATTAGAGATACGGGGATGAGTGAGAGTAGCTTCATGGAAACTCCACATGCAGGTTGAAGTGGACAAAATTACGGAGAGCTCCGTCGCAGGCCGTCCTAACTTCGTACATGTCCCGTCATCAAAGTGTCAAACCTGTTCTACCGTTACCGGTACGCCTGAATGCCGACGTCCGTTCGAAGGGCCGTGGTATCGGCATTGCGATGATCGACTCGGACTTCGTCCGCCATCCCGACCTTGAAACTCCAGCCTCACGCATTCGCAGATATGTAGACCTGATTGACGGCACCGAACATCGCCACGCTCCACAGCCCCCTGCCAATCAGATGTTGGCCCGATACTGGCATGGCACCATGACGGCGTGCACTGTGGCGGGAAACGGTTCGCTCTCCCAAGGGATGTTTACGTCGCTGGCTCCGGAGTCGCACGTGATCCTGCTGCGAACAATGAATGACCATGGCAGAGTAGCCACGTCTACGATTGTTGATGCGCTCCACTATGTGCGCGATCATGCCAATGCACTTCAGATTCGGGTGGTGAACATTAGCGTGTATGCCGACGAAATCGACCACACTCTTCAGCACCCCGTCAACCAGGCGGTTGACGAACTGGTTGAGCGGGGCATCTGCGTGGTATCAGCCATGGGCAACAATCCCTGGGCTCCCATTCGGCCACCGGCGGCAAGTCCACGCGGTATTGCTGTAGGGGGCTTGAATGATCGCAACTCCCTAGAGCGTGAGGCCGACACGATGTACGACTCCACCTTTGGCGTAACCACCCTTGGTGTGCAGAAGCCTGACCTCATCGCACCGGCGATCTTCCTGCCCGCTCCGATTCTGGTGGGGACCTCGCAGCAGCGGGAAGCTGCAGCGCTCTGCGCCATGGATGCCCTGACGGACGACATGCTGATTGAGGTCGCGCCAAGACTGATGCCACACACGAAGATCCCCGTAGCCACCTGGACGTCCAGAGATGCTTCGGCACTCCGAAGCACCGTAGACGCAAGGATTCAGGAGGAACAACTCTGTAGTCCGTTCTATAAGATGGTCGATGGCACCTCTTTTGCTGCCCCCATTGTGGCCAGCGTGATTGCCCAGATGCTGGAAGTTGACCCTACGCTTACTCCCGAGGAGGTCAAAACCGTCCTGATGTCCTCTGCGCAGCCGTTAGACAACGTGGATCCCCTCGTACAAGGAGCCGGAGTGCTCCATCAGCGTGCTGCAATGCGTGCAGTAGCGGCCGTGACTCCTTAACTTGCGCTCATGCGCACTTCACACCTCCGTATACTGCTCTCGATGCTGGTTTCAGCAATCGTGATCGGCACGTTTACCGTGCCGTCAGTTTTTGGTCAAGGACTCCCATCGGTGTCCACCAATCCGGTCGAAGGCTTGCGAACGAAAACCGTTCGACTCGTTGCCTTCACAAATGCCACCATCATCCCAGAACCTGGACGCCTCATCACCAATGGCGTGCTCATCGTACGCGATCACCGCATTGTGAACGTGGGGCGTGATCTCCCCATCCCCGCGGCCGCCGTGGTCTACGATTTGAAGGGGGCTTGGGTGTATCCTGGCTTCATCGATCCGTTCACGGACGTCGCTGACGTGTCGAAGGGCGATCGCTCTGCGAAGTCGGATGATCGTGGGTGGAGAGAGGAGCCTACCACGCCACCACAGCAGGGCGCTCATCACTGGAACCAGGCTGTGCGTCCGGAGCGCAGGGTCTCCGATATGCTGCGAATTCCTGCCAAGACCGCTGCAACATGGAATGCCGAGGGATTCACCGGTGCCGTCGTGGCCTCGCACGATGGCATCTTCTCGGGCTCCGCTGCTGCTGTGACCCTCAAGCCGGGGTCGGCCTCCGATGTGGTGCTCTCCGATAACGTTGCGCAGATCCTCGACACGCGGAAGGGTAGTTCCGAAACACCGTACCCTAGTTCTCTCATGGGATCGATTGCCCTGCTGCGCCAAACGTTTATTGACGCAGACTGGTACGGAAAAGCCTTGGCGATGCGCTCTACGCCTACGGCGAAGGTTCCGGACGTCAATCTGTCGCTGCAGGCCCTGCACCAGGCGATGCAGAATAACAGTGCCTTCGTTGCCGTGTCCTACGACGAACACGACATTTTCCGCTGGAATGCCATTGCCGCCGAGGCAAACATCCGTCTGATTCATCGTGGTACAGGGATGGAGTATCGCCGGTTGAAGGACGTTGCTCGCTTGAAACCTACGATCATCCTTACGCCCGACATTCCCCAAACGCCGGATGTCCGTAATCCCATTGATGCGCGATCCGTGGGATTGCAGCAACTGATCCACTGGTATTGGGCAGCCGACAATCCCCGCTTGCTGGATTCCGTGGGTTGCACCCTTGCCTTCACCACCAATGGCCTGAAGGATCGCTCCGAGTTTCTCAACAACATTCGCACCTATGTTCAACGCGGTCTGTCCAAGACCACGGCTCTTGCAGCACTCACGACGGTTCCAGCCAGCATCGCCGGCGTAGCCGATCGCGTTGGCACACTGGCACCGAATAAGCTCGCCAACTTCGTGATCCTGTCGGACGAGCTGTGGAACAAGGATGCAGCAGTGCAGGGCGTGGTCGTTGAAGGGACGTACGTGCCCGTGGATCGTCCGGCCACCGTCGACATCCGTGGTACCTGGACCCTGAGTGCTCCGGGAGCGGCGGCCACCACGCTCACGATCGGTGGGACGGCGGAGAAGCCGACCATCAAAGCAGAGCGCGATTCCATGAAGCTGACGGCCACCATCCAGCGGTCGGAACAGCGGTGCTCATTCACACTCTCGGATTCGGACCTCGATGGGGTTCTGCGGGCTACGGCGATGGCCGACAGCATCTTGATGCGGGGTGAGTTGGTACTCCCCAACGGCTCGACAGTGCCGTTCACGTTACAGCGAGACTCTGCCTTCGTGCCAACGCCGGCAGAGCCACCGGTGGTGCAGGCCCGTCGTCCACTGCCGGCAATGCTCCCGTTGGGCCCCTTCGGGATGGATAGCGTGCCAGCACAAGCTGCAGTGATCCTGAAGAATGCTACCGTGTGGACGTCGGGCCCGCAAGGCGTGCTGACCAATGCCGATGTCCACATTGCCGGTGGCAAGATCGTTGCGGTTGGTAAGAGTCTTAGTGGCGCGCCAACGGTGGATTGTACCGGAAAGCACATTACACCGGGCCTGATCGACGAGCACTCCCATATTGCCATTGATCGTGGCGTAAACGAGGGGACACATGCGATCACCACGGAAGTGCGCATCGGCGACGTGGTCAACCCAGACGACGTCAACATTTACCGTCAGCTCGCCGGTGGTGTCACGTCGACGCACCTGCTGCACGGTTCGGCCAATCCGATGGGAGGACAGCTCCAGTTCATCCGCATGCGATGGGGTGCCAATGCCGATGGCTTACGATTCACCGGAGTTAAGCCCACGGTAAAGTTTGCCCTCGGAGAAAACGTCAAGCAGTCGAACTGGGGTGATCGCTACACCGTACGGTATCCACAAACCCGCATGGGCGTAGAGGAGATCATGCGCGACGCCTTCCAGGCAGCGCGTGAATACGAGCAGGAGCGCACAGCAGCATCAGTAGGTGGACCTCCCGTGCGACGGTATCTCCAACTGGATGCCCTAGTGGAAATCCTGAACGGAGATCGCCTAATTCACTGCCACTCCTACAAGCAGAGTGAGATTCTGATGCTCATGCGGCTGGCAGAAGAGTTTGGCTTCCGCGTGCACACCTTTACGCACATCCTGGAGGGATACAAGGTTGCTCGCGAGATGGCTACCCACGGTGCCATGGCGTCGTCCTTTGCCGACTGGTGGGCCTACAAGTTTGAAGTGTATGATGCTATTCCCGAAAATCCGGCCATTATGCACGAGCAAGGTGTAACCGTGAGCATCAACAGCGATGATGCCGAGATGGCTCGCAGGCTGAATCAGGAAGCAGGCAAGAGTATCTCCTACGGAGGTGTGTCTCCGGACGATGCCATCACCTTCGTTACTCGCAATGCAGCCCGACAGATGGACGCCTTGACTACGGTTGGCACGCTCGAAGCCGGCAAGGATGCCGATGTGGTGGTCTGGAGTGGCAATCCGCTGAGCAGCATGTCCCGCGTGGAGCGCACGTATGTGGAAGGCCGACTGTACTTCTCCCGCGAACTCGATCAACAACTTCGCACCCGTGATGCCGAATTGCGCAGCTTCCTGGAACAGCAAGCTCTCAAGGCTGGTGCTGCTGGTGCACCCACGGTGAAGATGAGTGGTCGTCAGCGTAGGGAGTATCACTGCGACGACATCGACGACCACATGAGCAACGAAGTCTCGGGCACGGCTCGTTAATGGAGACCTCGCCGGCACGGCAGCGCTATCCACTCCTGGGACTCATCCTTGGAGTAGCGCTCCTGCTACCGATGCTGACGTTTCCCTTGCATACCGATCACGCAACGTTTCTCCGCGGCGGGCAGGCACTGGTCTCCGGCGGTACGCTGTATGTAGATTTCATCGACGTCAAACCGCCGATGATCTACATGCTCTATGCCATTCCAGCGGCCATAGCCGGCGCCGACCCCCTTGGTGTGCGACTCTTTGATCTGCTATGGCAAGGGGCTGCCCTTGCAGTGCTACTGGCAGCGCTCACCAACGGTGGTGTGGATCGACGCACCAGCTCGGTGATTGCCGTCGTGTACTCGCTGATGTACGTGTCGGTACATGCCAACAATACTGCCCACGCCGAAGGGTGGATGTCGCTGCCATTGGCCGTTCTGCTGTGGCTGCTCATCCTGCCAAACCGGCGCTGGTATCACGATGCGATGGCGGGCGCAAGCATTGCTATGATCATCCTGTTGAAATACACGCTGGGAATCGTTGCACCCGCTTTGGCGATGGTTGTGCTTACCACCCGATCCCATACCCTGCGAACAGTCCTGTCGTGGTCGGTGTGGACCGTACTGGCGATGCTGCTACTGCTTACTCCGCTCGTACGACCAGGCTTTTTGGATGGATGGAGCGAGGTATCGGCCTACCTTGCGGTATATGCGGGATACCCGGAGATGTCCGCAGCGGTGGTGCGGGGCTGGCTAAAGACGATGGGCCTGTTGGCGGGTGACACCATTTCGGTGGCCGTGATTGTGACGGCGTCGATAGCGATCATGCAGTACCTGCTCCAGCCTTCTCGAGGCTCCAAGCATATGTGGACAACGTGGACGACATGGTCGGTTGCCCTAGTACTGGGTTTGTTGGCCACCGTAGTGCTGGAGCGGAGATTCAGTATCTACCAACTCGAGCGCGTCTACCTGCCGTTGTCCATCTTGGCTGGAATTGGTCTCAGCGCCGTCTACGACCTCTGGAAGCAAGCAGGCGCTACCGCACGGGTGCTTCTAAGCGGCGTTGCCCTTGTGCTGGCGGTCCTGTCGCCATTGCCCCGTTTTGCGAACATTACGCTGCTGGCAGCACGTTCACTAACTGACTCCCACGTGTACGACACGTACTTCTCCGAGCGTGGTCCCGATGCCGTGGACTACCATGCCATGCGGGACGTGCTACAGTACCTGGGTGCGTCGGTATACCCTCAGCAGCATGTGATGCTCATGAGCATCACCGCTGCCTCACTAGCCCCCTACCTACCCACGACAACTCCATCGATCTTTGGTGACTCCCACCTCTACCTTGGCACGGGTGCCCGAGCGTTGTGGCGCAAACGTGCCGCCGCAGAGCTCGAGCGGTCGGAGTATGTGATTATCGACAGCGCGGATCGTCATCCTGTGGTGAATCTGCATGATCGCTCGTCGCTGGAATCCGTTCAACAGGATGCCATGTTTGCCACGATTCTCGCCAAGCAGTTCCGCGTTGATACGGTGATTGGTCCGTACCACCTCTTCAGGCGACACACGCCGTGATCACGACCCTCCCACTTACGTCGATCCCCCTCTCACCATTGGTGCAGACGGCGGTGCATGAGCAGACCATTACCCACATCGAGCGAGCGCACGTTGCCGTGAGCCAGAGGCTGCAGACGGGCATCCCACGTCCGCGCCTCCAAGAGTTGTTACGCCAGAGCCTGCACACCGTGACGCTCTCGGATGCGCAAGAGCAGAATCTCGCAGTACTACGAGAGAACACGTCCGGCATCGCCATCTGTGGGCAGCAGGTCGGGCCCTTGGGAGGTCCGTTGTACACCGTCCTGAAGATTGCCTCCACGGTGCAGGCTGCGCGGGACCTCACCGAAAAGCTGCACAGCCCGGTGGTTCCTGTCTTCTGGCTGGAGGATAATGATCACGACGCCGAAGAAGCTTCCACCACATGGCTGGCACGCCCGGATGGCACGGCTGAACGTCAGCGTCATTGGGATGGTTCTGATCCACGAAAGCGGGTTGGCGACCGCACATTATCGGCTCATGACGTTCAGGTTATAAGTGCGATGATTGATGCCGTTGATGGAAAGTTTGCCGATCAGGAGCGTACGCGTCTACAAGCGGCATACGTGGAAGGACGGAGTTGGGCGGAGGCCTTTCTGGACATTCTCCATCCGTTCCTTTCGGCGTGGGGTGTGTTGGTGGTGCGAGCATCGCAGGTGATTGCCAGTGGGATGCATGGGCCGTTGATTGAACGCCTGCTTGAACAGCACGAGGCCGTCCATCAGGCTCTGACATCATCCACGGAACGTCTTCTCCATCAGGGATTCCAGGCTCAGGCCACAATACCGCCGGTACCTCTCTTTGAGCTCGACACAACTGGACGTCAGAGAGTGAGTGATCCAGAATCGGCTCTGCTTCGAGCGAGAAGTCATCCGGAGCGATTTACGCCTCATGCGTTGTCCCGACCGTTGATGCAAGACGCCTTGCTTCCTACACTGGCAACCATCCTTGGACCCGGAGAGATTGCCTACCATGCCCAACTCCACGATCTCTATGCGTTGATGGGCGTGTCTCGGCCAGCCGTGCTCTTGCGACACATGGCCGTACTCATCGATCCTCGTGCACAGCGACATCTTCAGCACCTGACACAGCCTGTTTCGTGGTTCTTCCGCGCATGGCACGACGTGGAGGCCGACGTTACTGCCCAGCTCACCACCGGCCATCTGCCCGAGCTACCCGACGTACCTGCCCTCCTTGCATCGTGGCGCTCGGCTGCCGCATCCATCGATCCAACGTTGCTTGGTAGTGTTGGTGCCGCGGAGAAATCCGTGCAGTCGGCCATGGAGGCTCTTGCTGGAAAATTCCGTGGTGCTCTCCGAAAGCAGCAGTCCATCACGTTGGATCGCTACCGCGCCGTGTGGTGGTCCGTCTACCCACACGGAACGCCATCAGATCGAATGTATCCCCTGGCTCACTGGATTGGACGATTGGGCATCGAGACACTGATCGAAGAGCTTCCGAAGATCGCTGCGCAGCCGCGTGATCAGATCACGGTGTGGAGTGCCGCATGAGGCATGATCACTCAGCTGTGGTGATTGGAGGGGGCATTGGCGGCCTCGTCACCGCGGCGCGCTTGGCAAAGGCTGGGTACGAGGTTGACCTCGTTGAGAAGAATGCCGACGTAGGCGGGAAGATGGGCCGCGTCTGTTTCGACGACTGCACCTTCGATACGGGACCGTCGCTGATCACGATGCCGTTTGTTCTGGAGGAGTTTTTTGCGTTGATGGGGACAGATCTGCAGGCAGAAGTTCCGCTTCAACCCATCAACCCTGCCTGTCACTACCGCTGGCTGGATGGCACAACGTTGAACGTCCCGTTTGCTCTGGATGACGTTGCCAGGGCCATTGCTACGATCAGCCCCGAGGATGGCCCAGCGGTAGAGCGCTACCTCGCGGATGCGGAGTTCCTCTACAATGCAACGAAGGATGTCTTCTTGTTCAACCGGTTTGACGGGTTCCGTGAGTTCCTCAAACCACGAAACCTGCCGCTTCTCCGCACACTGCCACGACTACGCTTCACCAGCACGCTGCACAAGGTCCATGCCTCGCTCTTCACAAGCTCCAAGGTCGTACAGCTCTTTGATCGCTTTGCTACCTACAACGGATCGTCGCCCTACCTAGCACCGGCAACCCTGATGGTGATTCCCTGGGTGGAGTTTGGCTACGGAGCATGGTATCCCACGGGCGGGATCTACACGATTGCCGAAGCCATTGCCCGTGCGGCAGCGGCTGCCGGTGTACGCATCCACACATCAACTGCCGTAGATAGCATCGACGTTGTGGACGGCCGAGCTGTTGCCGCCATCGCCGGCTCGCAGCGGTTTGAAGCACGACACATCGTGAGTAACATCGACGTTTCCCACACAAGACGTCAGCTCCTGAAGCAAGCAACGGCACCAGCGCGTGACTTGAGCATGAGCGGTGTGGTGCTCCTGCTCTCGGTTGAGCAAGAAGACTTCGGTCTTGCACACCACAACGTGTTCTTCAGTGAGGACTACCAGCGGGAGTTTACCGCGCTGTTCACAGAGAAACAGTTGGCAACGGACATGACCATCTACCTGTCGCGATCGTGTGCCAGCGATTCCTCGCAAGCGGCACCCGGTAGAGAGAACTGGTTCATTCTGGTGAACGCGCCCGCTGGAATTGAGCTCACTGCCGAACAGGAACACGCCTATGCACAGGCGGTGCTCGATCGTTTGGCACACTACGGCGTGCGTCCGCGTGTACGCCAAATGCAGGTTCGTACACCGTCCTTCCACGCCCGGCTCTGGAATGCCGAAGGCGGGGCGATCTACGGACGATCGTCGAACTCAATGTTTGCTGCATTTTTGCGTCAGCAGCAGCGCTCTGCAGCGGTCCGAAATCTTTGGTATGTTGGCGGGAGCGCTCATCCCGGTGGCGGCGTACCGCTGGTGACGTTGTCCGGTTCGATTGCAGCACGCGAGATTGTCGCGAGCGACGCTCACACATTCGTTCATTCACGATAGCCCAGTCATGATCCCGTTTCGTCTTGG
Source organism: Candidatus Kapaibacterium sp. (assembly GCA_030833725.1). Lineage (GTDB taxonomy): Bacteria > Bacteroidota > Ignavibacteria > Kapaibacteriales > Kapaibacteriaceae > OLB6. Next base: position 13,449 of record JAURGP010000045.1, read on the forward strand.
TATGATGTTCATCGCCGCGGTACTACTCGGCACGGCAGGATGTAAGAGCATCTCCGATATCAGCACCTCTCTGCTGTCGCTGGAAAAGATGGAGTTTCGCCTCGCTGGCATTCAGGACATGCGTCTAGCCGGCGTGGGCATGTCGTCCGTCGCAGCGGTCTCGGACCTGTCGATTCAAGATGCCCTTGCACTCACGACGGCCTTTCAGCGGCGAAGCCTCCCAACAACGTTCGTGTTGAAGGTTGAAGCGCGCAATCCCAACACCGGCGGAGCTGGAAAACGCTCGAGCCCGCTGAAGCTCACGGCACTGAACTGGCGACTCATCATCGACGGTGTCCCTACCGTTGCTGGTGATCTGGATCGACCGATCGAGATCCCGGGGACACAGGATGTGGCAATCATCCCGATCACCGTGAGCATCGATCTGTACCGGTTCTTTGCTGAACAGGGCTACGACAAGATCCTGAACCTAGCCATGGCACTGGGCGGGAAACAGGGAAGCACCGCGCGCGTACAGCTCGACGCCAAACCCAGCGTTGAGGCTCCGTTCGGATCACTTACCTATCCAGGACGCATCACGATTGTAGACTCGGAGTTTCGCCAGCGCTAATGGAAGCTCTCATTGTTGTTCTGATTGTTCTGGGTGTGGTGCTCACCACACTTGCTGAGTACCTCACGGCCGCCATGCTGGACTTGCGTCAGACGGTGTTTACGGTCATGGCTGAAGAGGGCTCTGCCACTGGCGCCCGCTTTCGATCGGCCTTTGACTCGATCGAAGAGGTGTCGCTGGCCATCAGCCTTGTGAACGTGATCGGCGTTCTTGGTGCGGGAGCTGGCCTTGCTATGCATTCCGAGGGCAACTGGCTGGGCCTGACCACCGAGATGGCCATCGTGGTGATCAGCATGGTAGTACTCAAGGCAACGGCGTCGATGGTTGGTTCGCGCTATGCCGAACACTTCTTGCGTGGTACCAGTGTGATGCTGACGACCATCCGGACCCTAGCCTACCCTGCCCTACTGATTCATCGCGTGTTGATGCGCCTAACGCATCGCGACAACTCCGAGGAAGAAGCCCGGGAAGAGCTGGAAGCGTTCGTAGAAACTGCGCGTGAAGAAGGAGCCCTGGATCCTGGCGAGTACCGCATCATGACGAACATCATGCGTCTGAGCAGTGTGTCGGTCGGCGATGTTATGACTCCACGCTTGGTGGTGTTTTCACTCCCGGTAGAGACCACGATTGCCGATGCGCTAAAGATGCCGGAGTTGCAGATGTATTCACGCTTCCCGGTCTACGAGGAAAACGATCTCGACTCCGTGTCTGGCTACGTGATCACCAAGGATGTCCTGCGAGCTGCTCTCGCTGGTCGTCACTCGATCGAGCT
>JAURGP010000046.1 GCA_030833725.1 Candidatus Kapaibacterium sp.
CGTGGCAACGCCGTCGGTAGCGATGACGATGGGTAACGTGTCATTCCACAGATATCGTCCGGAACCACGTCCGTGTATCGACGTGCCATCCAGGGACAAGGCGGTGGTGACCGACGCAGTTGATCCGGCCTGAACTGTTACCGAGTAGTGCTGTTCTGTGGTCTTCATGGGGCAAAAGTACGAGGATCATGCAAGGTAATCGTACCAGCGTTCTTCTGTGGCAATGCGTTGTAGGGGTCGATCATGGATAGCCGGTTCCACCGAGGCACAGCGCTGAAACTGATAAGCCAATCCAATGGTATGAGCCGATGCCTGCTCCAGAAACCGATCGTAAAAGCCCCCTCCATACCCTAGTCGATAACCCTGATGATCGAAGGCTAGCAGAGGGACAATGATCACGTCATGGCTGGTGAATTCCCCATGAAGGCGAGTAGAAGCATTATCAACGGGTTCGAGGATTCCATGGGCGTTGGTGGCCCACGTTGTGGCCGGCGTTACCAACACGTGCTCCATAGCACCGTTGTTGGTTGGACCAACAATGCGTGGACAGTACACGTCTTTGCGCAGTGCCCACGCATATTCAATAAACGGCATGGTATCGATCTCATCGTTCGTGGATCGATAGACATGGATGGTACGTGCGCGCTGGAAGCGCCCATCTTTGTGCGCACGCTGAAAGACCAGCCGATCCCAGAGCAGCTTGGTGTCGGGGCTGAGCTCTCGACGTTGATCCCTCATTCGCTGACGCAGTTCGGAACGGAGTGTCATCTGAGTTCTAAGGTGTGGTCATGGTATGGTCATCGGACATGGTACGACGGGATAGAACAACATCGGGGATCACCACAGCCGCAAGGATCACTGCTGCTCCCGCGAGGTTGCGCAGATTCCACGACTCCTGAAGAAGCAGCACAGCAACAACGGCCGCGGCAATGGGCTCCATGGCGTAGATCACGCCAGCACGGACAGGATGTGTGAAGTGCTGAAAGCGGGTTTGAACCCATGTAGCAAACACCGATGCCAGAAGGCCACAGTACAGGATGGTCCACAGAAGAGCAGAAGACCAGATCGTTGGCGCCCCACCGGATTCAAACACCACCGACCCTATTCCGGCCAGAGCAGCTGTTACGACAAACTGCAACTGCACAAGGGCGTGGTGGTCATCCTTCGTTGTCGAACCGCCTCCAGGTGATGTCCAGCGATCAAGGACAACAATGTAGATAGCCCACTGCATCGCCGCCAGCAGGGTCATGACATCACCCAACGGAAGACCATGGATTTCCGGCGCCGTAAACAACCACAACCCAATCACCACTGCCACGACGGAGGCCAGGTGTAATGGTCGAATCCTGCGACCGGCGATCATCCAATAGGCAAAGGGTGTAAACACCACCAGGGTTCCAGTAATAAAGGCAGACGTTGATGCCGAGGAGGATTGCAGACCCATCGTCTGCAGGACGAAGCCGGGACCGTACAGCAAGCCGAGGACGACGCCGCGGACGAGCGTCTGGCGCGACGTTCTCCACAGTGCCATAGGCCACAGCGCTAGCGACACGATAGCTGCAAGGGCGAACCGATACCATACGAGCATCAGTGGAGAGATATCCACTACGGCAACCTTCAGCAGCGCAAACGTGCCACCCCAGATCACCGTGATGAGTACCAGCAACAGCTCAGCACGCAGGATGGTCATATGCGGCTGCTCATGCGAGCGTCTTCATGGCATGGTAGAACCGAACCGTGGCATCCAGCCCTTTCCGAAAGTGGTCGAGCGAGAAATGCTCATCTGGCGAGTGGGCATTTTCCGTGTTGAGGCCGAAACCCATCAGCACTGTGGGTACACCAAGAGCCGAACTGAAGAGTTCTACAACGGGGATCGAGCCCCCTTCACGTTGGTACAGACAGGGTGTACCGAATGTTTCACGAAGAGCCCAATCGGCTGCGGCCAGCGCTGGTGCATCCAATGGAACCAGAACGGGATCAGCTCCATGCAGATCGACGACGCGAGAGTGCACTCCGGCAGGGGTGACGCGCTCCACATGGCGTGTAATCAGCTCCACGATATGATGGTGCTTTTGGTCGGGAACCAATCGCATACTGACCTTGGCCATGGCCTTGGCCGGCAGGACGGTTTTTGCCCCTTCTCCTGTAAATCCGCCGATGATGCCATTCACATCCAGCGTAGGACGCGTCCATAGTCGCTCAACGATGGAGTATCCCGGCTCTCCACCGGCATCCGGCTGCCCGATGTCGTGCAGGAGCCGCTCCGAGGTATAGTCCAGGGCGTTGAGCGCTGTACGCTCCTGATCGGAGATGGCGGGGACATCGTCGTAGAAACCATCAATCGTTACACGTCCCTGCTCATCCTTCATCGACGCAATGATGGAACACAGGGCATTCAGGGGGTTGGCCACCGGACCACCATAGGAGCCGCTGTGCAGATCACGACGAGGTCCATCTACGTGGATCTCCACGTATGCGAGTCCACGCAGGCCATAGACGAGCGATGGCTGGCCGGGTGCAAACATGGCCGTGTCGGACACGACTACGGCATCACAGGCGAGCATAGCGGCATGATTGCGTACAAACGGTGAAAGGTTGGGGCTGCCGATCTCCTCTTCACCCTCAATGAGGAGCTTCAGGTTGATGGGAAGGGGCTCGCCAGTGCTCAGCATCGCCTCGACAGCAGCAACATGAATCCATACCTGTCCCTTATCATCCGTTGCCCCTCTGGCGAACACCTTACCGTCGCGGATGGTGGGCTCGAAGGGGTCATTGGTCCAGAGGTGGAGTGGATCGACCGGTTGCACGTCGTAGTGCCCATACATCAACACGGTGGGAGCCTTCGGACCGGCTTCCAGGTGCTCGGCATAGACGATAGGATGACCATCGGTTTGGAACACCGTCACCGTTGGGAGTCCGATCCGCCGGAGGTGGTTCGCTAACCACTCGGCGCACTCTGCCACGTCGGTTGTTCTGTCTGGATCGGTGCTCACGCTTGGAAATCGCAGAAAGTCAAGGAGCTGATCGCGAGTAGATACGTGATGCTGCTCAAGGAATTGAAGAGCAGAGTCCATTGATGGTGACGATGGTAAGTGCACGATTGGAGCCTCGTAATTGTTTTCAGGATATTCAGGTGCAGTGTGACGGTTTGGACACGCAACGCGATGCTGCTTTCACGTACACGGCCTCGTACTGTGGCACGATGAGTGAGATATCAAAGGCCTCCACGGCGCGCCGCCGTGCTTGAACGCGGAAGTGATCGAGTTTCTTCGGATGCACCAGAAGTTCAAGAGCATAGCGCGCCATGCGCTCTACATCTCCGAGCTCGGCCAGGTACCCTGACTCCCCATGTTCGACCACCTCGCCGATCCCACCGATGTTGGTGCCAACCACCGGTACGGAACATGACATGGCTTCCAATGCGGACAGGCCAAAACTCTCTTGTTGCGAAGGCAGCAGAAACACGTCGGCGATCGAGAGGATTTCCGGCAGCGCGCTCTGCTTGCCCAGAAAGACAACGTGGTCCGAGACGCCAAGTTCGCGACACAGACGCTCAGTTTCGGATCGATCAGGTCCGTCCCCGACCAGAACTAATCGAGCATCCAACTTCTTGCGAACCTCGGCAAGCACACGTACGCAGTCTTGCACACGCTTGACGGGTCTGAAGTTGGACACATGGAGAAGAATTGCTTCTCCGTTTGGTCGCAGATGGCGCTGTAGATCGGGGTTCTCCCGACGCTGATAGTGTTCCGTGTCGACGAAGTTCGGTATCACATCGATGGACAACTCCGACCCAAAGTTCTGACGGGTGCGCTCTTCCAGAAATCCAGAAACAGCCGTCACAACGTCCGACTGGTCCAAAGCAAAGCGGATCAGAGGGTGAAACGTCGGTTCCAGGCCAACAAGAGTGATGTCGGTTCCATGGAGTGTAGTGACCAACGGCAACGACTGCTTTTCAGCCAGAACTTGACGAGCCAGATAGCCGCTCACAGCGTGAGGAATGGCGTAATGTACGTGGAGGACGTCGAGCGATTCATATTTTGCAACATCAACGATCTTCCCTGCCAGCGCCAACGGATACAGATCCGACTCCAACAAGGGGTAACTAGGAGTTTCAACTTCGTGATAGTAGATGTTGTCCTGAAACCGATCAAGGCGCATCGGCATATCGTACGTGATGAAGTGCACTTCATGCCCTCGCTTAGCCAACTGGTGGCCAAGTTCGGTTGCAAGTACACCGCTACCACCGTACGTGGGGTAGCACACCATTCCAATCTTCATGATCCCTTTCTGTGCTGTTAGTAACGCTGTTGGCACGCACGACGCACCATGACTGAACATCTCCCATCCGATGAACGTTTCCCATTCATCCCCGCAACCGAGAGCACGGCCGAGCTCGTTGTGCGGAAGTCGAGGTTTCTTGCCTTCCTAGCTCCCTGTCGGTCGAAGGAAGAAGCCCAGTCGTATCTGAACGTGTTGAAACAAACATACTGGGATGCGGGCCATCATTGCTACGCCTATCGGTTAGGACCTGATGGAATGGACTATCGGATGAGCGACGACGGCGAACCCAGCGGCACCGCCGGCAAGCCGTTGCTGTTTTGTCTTCAGCGCGCACGACTGACGAACTGCATCTTGGTGGTGGTTCGGTACTTTGGTGGGGTCAAACTGGGTGTTGGTCCATTAGCCCGAGCCTATGCCGATGCGGCTCAGGTCGTGATCGATCAGGCTGAACTTCTACAGCTGGTTCCCATGACACACGTGGATATGTACTGTTCATACGACGACATGTCTATGCTGATCGAGGGCCTGCAACAATATGGATGCACCTATGAAGTTTCGTACGGAGATGCCGTTACCTTCCACGTGGTGATGCCAGCACACGAGGAACAGACAATTACGAGCTTCGTGGTGGATCTGACGAACGGTAGAGCCGGATTCTCAAAAGTCAGCACCTAACGAGAACAGATAGACGGGAGCAGAGAAGCCCCCTGCCGGTTCCTGTCGCCATGCGATATCAAAACGCAATGGCAGACCTAGTGCAAGAGAACGGATTCCGATTCCGGTGCTGTACAAGATGGGATTTGTTGCTTCGGACAGAATGCCACCGCGTGACGTCCACGCATAGCCATTCTGATCCCACGCACCCCCCATGTCGAAGAAAATCTGACCTTGCAGACCCTGAAACAGTGCCGGAATCGGTCCCGCCTGCAAGGCGAAGAGCAGCGGAAAGCGCAGCTCGGCGTTCGCCACAACGTACTGCGTACCATTGCGTTCGTTCAACGCATAGCCACGGACAGGAAAGCCAGGGCGGATAAAGGCAAAGTCTTCGGGGTTCTGGAATGGCCATCCCTGGTCACTGAAGAACCGGTTGAACCAGTTGTCTACGCCGCCGATAAAGAACTTCTGTGGATTGGCACCCATGCTTAGGCCACCACTTCCCCGCACGGCAATGGAGTAGCTGCCACCTAAGTGGATGTAGTGGCGAACGTCCGTGCGCAAGGTGGCGAAGGACAGACCTCCGCCCCCAATGGGCGGAGAGGCCTCGGCCGTGAGATTGAGCCGTGTTCCATCGATGGGCGCCCACAATCCCCCGACGGTGTTGTCGAGCACATAGGAAACACTGGGCATGGTGACGAACCGCGATAGCGTCGGCATCGTGGGAACGTCGATGTTGTCGCGGGACATGGCCTGAATCTGCAGCCCGGCATCCAATCGACTGTATCGGCTGAAGGCATAGGTGCCGAACACCAAGCCTCCGTAGCTGCGCATGCGTGCGAGGTAACTACCACCAAGGCCAGGATCGTTCACGAACGTGTACCCAGCATTGTGAAAGCCCCCTACTGACCAGTCAATGAGTTCCGGCCGCTACGCGTACTGCAGGAAGAAGTTGCTGTTGGTGAGATCCAGGAAGAGATTCGCCATGAAGTAAATCTCATGATCCCCCATCATGTCGGAGAATAGCATCTGTGTGGTGCCCTGGGCTCCAAACCAGTTGCTATATCCTGCATTTCCTGTGATGACGTCCGGAGTGAAAGACACGCGATACTCACGTGGCTCCATGTCAACACGGGCAATCGGTGATCCACCGCCGGAGACGTCATCCGGGTTGATGTCCTCGTTCGGCTCTACGATGGCAGCGTCTGCCAGGAGTATGTCGAACTGGCCGTACCCAACGGCGGACGGTTCACTCGATGGACGATTGACGTCCGAAAGGATACCAGCAAGGGAGTTCTGTTCGTCCAACTCCTGCTGTCGAAACTTCGTCCGTGGTAGTGTATCGCGTGTAGGGGCATCAAACGGAAACTTCAGGAGGAACAGATCATAGCCAACTCGGTTCTGCGAGGCAAAAGCCAGTTGGGTACCGTCCCGCGTAATAGAGATCTGACTCACCTCCTGAAGGGAGTTCGACCGAGCTACCTTCTGCCGGGTCTGCAGATTCAATTCCCAGATGTTTGTGATCCCGTTGTAATCAGCCGTGTAGAGAAGTGAGGCGTGGTCGGGCGCAACAGCGATACTGTACTTCCCGATCGACGGGTCGTTTGTAATCCGCTCGATGGATTTCGTCTGCAGTTCAACGCGGTAGATATCCTGTTGGTGGACATCATGATCCCACATCGAATAGTCCTTCGGCGTGTAGACCCCATTGAGATGTTCACCGCGGTCGGAGATGAAGTACAACCATTTGCTGTCTGGCGACCATGCCGGCTCACGATCGGTGAACAGGTCGTCGGTGATGATACTCAGGGATCGGGTTTGTAGATCATAGACGTAGATATCGGACTGAATGGCTCCCTGAGCTGCGTCAAAAGCAATGTAGCGACCATTCGGCGACCAACTCACACCGCCAATGGTTTGAAGTCCGAACGTGAGTACCTCGTAGTCGCCCGACACCACATCTACGAGGTAGATACCATCCTCACCCCCTGCTTTTCCACCAATCGCTATTGTTCGCCCGGTTGGGTCCCAGCTGATGCCCGGCGTGAGGAAGTTGAGCTGTTCGAAGTCCGTCGATTGTGAGCTACTGACCAGCTTTTTCACGTCGCGTGTTTTCACATCCATCGTGTACAGTCCAAACACGCCAGAGCCACGGTCGGAGATGAAGGCGATCGTAGTGCCGTCGGGAGAAATTGCCGGCGAGGTATTATAGAAGTTGTTCTCTTTCTGGTGGTTCGTCAGGCGTTGGGCCCAGTCCTCGACGTAGTCGTAGCGGTCCACGTCGGGGAAGTAAAACTTCTTTTCATCCTTGGACCACTGCTCGGACATTTCCTCGTATGACATTCCGAAGCAGCTCTGAAATGTCCGTTCAACATCTCGAAGTACTCTGAACCGGTTGAAGACTTCCCCAACTTTCTCTGGGCCATACTTGGCGGCCACGTACGACCAGAACGCCTGGCCTCCTCGGTAGGCGAAGTAACCGTTGAGCTGATTCAGTCCACGCAAATACTCGCTTACGGCAACGTCTCGCATGAACTGATCTGTTTTCACATCCAGTCCGCCAACGCTGCTGTACTCGGCAAAGCCCTCGTTCATCCACAATGGAAGCATCGCCTGCCCCGAGTTGTTGATGAGCGACTGGATCGAACCACCATAGAACATGTCGTTGATCACGGCATGCACCAGCTCGTGGTGGATCACGTGGGCAAACTTTGCATAGTCCCCTTCGAAGGGAATCACCACGCGATTCTTGAACAACTCCGTAACGCCACCGATGCCCTCGTACATGTACTGATCGATGACGTTGGTTTGTTGGAACTGGTTGTGGGAGTTGTAGACAATGATGGCAATTCGCTTGGTAATCGTAAAAGAGAGCTGATCCTGAATGATGGCCAGTGCTTGCTCGGCCTTGTGTGCCGTAAACAGGGCGGCGTAGTATCCATCGTCGTGGTAGTAGACGTCGAAATGGTCCGACTGGACATACCACCAATCGAAGTTCTGGTACTGAATCTTGTTCTTGCCGAACGGCAACTCTCCTGTGAACTGCGCAAAGGCCGTTTGGCTACCTGCCAGTATGATCACCAGGAGTGCCATAAGCAGTGTTAAACGGGCAGAGGAGTGGGATGAGGTATGCATACGGCAGTAACGACGCACGTTCACGGCGTTCCGTGTGGAGACGAGTGTTCCATCTGCTCTAGGGCGTGACGGGCAGCTTGTTGCTCGGCCTCTTTCTTGCTTTTGCCGCTGCCGGTTCCAAGTACCTCGTTGCTTACGAGTACATCCACGGTAAACGACTTCTCGTGATCGGGACCCTCCTCCTTGACCACGTTGTAGCGTGGTGCCTGGGCTCCCTGGGCTTGCACCAACTCAAGCAGAATGCTCTTGTAGTTCGTATCGTGAACGAGGGACTCGGAGACCATAATCGGAAGGAGTTTCTCTACGATAAAGGTTCGCGCTTCTTCGAAGCCCTGGTCCAAGTAGACGGCAGCAATGAGGGCTTCCATCGCGTCGCTGAGCATGCCATCGTTACCACGCTGCAACGACTGCTGGGCACTGTAGCTCAGAAAGAGAAACTGATCGATGCGAAGTGCACGTGCACACACCGCTAAGGAGTTCTTGTTTACCAGCCATGATCGCATTTTCGTGAGCTCCCCTTCAAGCACCTGCTTGTGATTGTAGAAGAGGTACTCGGCGGTAATCATGCCTAGAATGGCATCTCCCAGGAACTCCAGGCGCTCATTGGAGCGGTGTCCTGGAGAGTCTAACACTTGGAGGTAGGATCGGTGTGTTAACGCCTGTTCGAACAACGCAGCATTTTCAATGCTTACGCCCAGTACCGTGCGCAGGTCAGCAATCTGCTCTTGGGAGAGGACCTCTACCGGAGGAAAAAGTTCGTCGAACTGTGCCTGAGCTGATTCACTACGTGCGCCTGTCAGGCGGAGGAGATTCTCGTAAAGATTCCGTACGATCTCTTTCACGAGGTCCTCTTCATATCTGCGGCACCGTGCCGGTTAGGCTTCGAACGAGGTAAAACAGAGTGTGGCGTTATGTCCGCCAAACCCAAAGGTGTTGCTCAGTGCTGCGCGTATGGTACGTTGCTTCGGTGCATTCGGAACGTAGTCCAGATCACACTCCGGATCGGCTGTGATTTGGTTGATCGTGGGCGGCGCAATTTGGTTGGCAACAGCCATCGACACGGCAATGGCCTCGATGGCACCGGCGGCTCCAAGGAGATGCCCCGTCATTGACTTCGTGGAGCTTACCGACAGCTTGGCGGCATGATCGCCAAACACGGACCGTATGGCCGCGGACTCGGATTTGTCGTTGAACGGTGTTGATGTACCATGGGCGTTGATGTAGTCGATATCTTCTGGAACCAGACCAGCATCCTCAATAGCCAGTCGCATGGAGCGCACGGCACCCTCTCCACCAGGTGCTGGCTGTGTGATGTGGAAGGCATCATCGGTTAGACCAATTCCGGCGATCTCTGCGTAGATCTTGGCACCTCTGTTCAGGGCATGCTCGAGCGTTTCCATCACGAGAATACCCCCCCCTTCGCCCATGACGAAACCGTCGCGATTCAGGTCGAATGGACGGCTGGCCGTAGAAGGATCATCGTTTCTGGTTGAAAGCGCCTTCATCGAATTGAACCCACCAATGCCCATCGGGCAGATTACCGCCTCGGCGCCCCCTGCCAGCATGATATCGGCCATTCCCCGTTGCATCAGCATAAAGGCATCAGCAATGGAGTGCGATGATGTGGCACACGCTGAGACGGTACCGTAGTTCGGCCCTTTGAGCCCATATCGAATAGCGATATGACCTGCGGCGATGTCGGAAATCAGCATCGGAACGAAGAATGGAGAAATCCGATCTGGCTTTCCACCACGCTCATACAGATTCTGCTGTTGGTGGTGATAGGTCCACATACCACCGATCCCAGAGCCAAAGATGACGCCTGCACGCTCATGGTTAATGGATTCTACGTTCAGACCGGAATCCTCCATGGCCATCACCGCTGCTGACATTGCAAACTGCGTAAAGAGGTCCATACGCTGAACCTCTTTACGATTGAGATGCAAAAGCGGATCGTAGTCCGTGATTTCGCAGGCGAAGCGCGTGTCGAATTCTGAGGCATCAAACCGTGTAATGGGGCCGGAACCACTCTTCCCCTGCATCATTCCGTCCCAGAATGATGCTGCGGTAGTACCAATGGGCGTAACGGCACCAATACCGGTGATCACGACACGCTGCGGGCTAGTCTTCGACATACGTATTCTTCAATGAGGTGCGATGAGATCCAAACTGCTCACGTCCACGAATGGGCGGATGAGTTACGCCTTCTTTGACTCGATGTAGGTCACAGCATCGCCTACCGTCTGGATCTTCTCGGCATCAGCGTCGTCGATCGTGAGTTGGAAGACCCGTTCGAACTCCATAATGAGTTCTACGGTATCAAGGGAGTCGGCGTTAAGGTCGTTTGTGAACGAGGCCTCCGGCTTGACCTGAGACTCCTCTACACCGAGCTTGTTGACGATGATCTCGGTTACCTGCTGCGCAACGGTCGACATAGATACTTCCTTCAAAAAAATGTGTGAGTTCGAGAATATCAGCTTTTGCTTAGTTGAAACGGACCGTGTGGGTCCTCTTACAACGCCAGTCCACCATCGATGTTAACCACTTGACCTGTGAGATACGAAGCCCCATCCGAGGCAAAGAACGCCACAACAGAGGCAATCTCCCCTGTGGAAGCTGCACGTCCAAGCGGAATCGAGGCCGTGAAGGCCGCCTTCTGCTCGTCGTTCAGCTTTCCCGTCATGTCGGTTTCAACGTAGCCGGGCGCAAGGCAATTTACTAAAACGTTACGACTAGCTAACTCTTTGGCAAGTGATCGAGTAAGCCCAACCAGCCCGGCTTTTGCCGAGCTGTAGTTGACCTGACCTGCGTTTCCACCCAGGCCTACAATGCTACCCATGTTAATGATTCGGCCTGAACGCTGCCGCATCATCACCTTTGAGGCTGCCTTGCACAGGAGGAATACACCAGTGAGGTTGGTCTGAATGACGGCGTTCCAGTCATCGATCGACATCCGCATCAGGAGCCCGTCCTTGGTTATTCCGGCGTTATTTACCAGGACATCCAACCGACCTGACTGCTCCACAACCGTGTCGATGATGGCTTGTGCGTCCGTTTCACTGGCGCAGTCTGACCGATGGAACACCACGCGACCGCCTGCTGCGGTGAGCTCCTGTGCAAGTTTCTCCGCTCGTTCAGCACTGGATACGTACGTGGCGTGTACGGTGAATCCATCGGCGATCAAGTGACGCACGATGGCCTCTCCGATACCCCGAGTGCCGCCAGTAACTAGTGCAACTTTTGCTAGATCACTGTGTGTCATACCGTAGGTTCCCTTTCAATCCACTGTTGACACTGCACCTGAGTGTCTAAACCGAAGCACGATTCTGTCGATAGTGAAGGTAGCGTGCGCTTGACAAGGCCCTGAAGCACAGTGCCGGGGCCAATCTCGACGAACATCGAGCCACCGTCGGCCTGGATGTTTCGTAAAGACAATGTCCATCGTACGGGCGCGGTGAGCTGCTGTGCAGCCGCTTGACGCAGACTCTCAGCCTCCACCGTGGGAGTTCCATGCACGTTGGTGTAGACGGGGATGGTGGCGTTGGCGAAGAACACCGCGGCAAGCGCTTCCGAGAATCTTTCTGATGCGGACTGGAGTAAGAGGCTATGAAATGCACCACTTACGTTAAGCTCCTTAACCAGTTTTGCACCTGCCGCCTTGAAGGCAGGTAACAGCTCGCGAACGTAGTCTCTCGAACCGGAGATGACTACCTGCCCTGGGGCATTATAATTGGCTGGGACCACTGTTGCATCATCAGTTCCCCGATGATATTCAGCACAGACCTGTTCAACCTGGTGGTCGTCGAGACCCACCACGGCTGCCATCGTTCCGGGGACCGTCTCGCCAGCTTCGAACATGAGCTTCCCTCGTAGCGCAACCAGGTGCAAGGCGTCGGCAAAGGAGAGTGCTCCTGCTGCGTAGTAGGCAGAAAACTCACCCAGAGAGTGTCCGGCAAGCATGCTGGCACCGTGATGAGCCTCGGTAATCGCCAACACCATTGCCTCGTGAAGAAACAGTGCTGGCTGGGTATATCGTGTTTCGGTGAGGGTGTCGGACGGACCGTCGTGCATCATTGATAGGAGATCAAAGCCAAGCAGGTCATTTGCTTCCTGAGCAAGAGCGCGAGCTACCGGCCATTGTTCGACGAGATCCTTGGTCATGCCAACATACTGAGATCCCTGACCGGCGAACAGTAAGGCTCGTTTCATGAAACTTCCTCCATCGGTGCGTCCTCCATCGACCATCGTAGGAGGATACTCCCCCACGTGTAGCCAGCTCCAAAACTGGAGAGCACGAGGTAGTCGCCTTTCTTGATCTTCCGCTGTTGATAGAGTTCCGACAAGCAGATTGGGATGGTGCCAGCTGTGGTATTGCCGTATCGATCGATATTCACCATGACCTTCTCCTTCGATAGCCCCATGCGTTCTGCCGTGGCATCAATGATGCGCAGGTTGGCCTGATGTGGTATCAACCATGCAACGTCGTCTGCGGTGAGGTGGTTGCGCTCCATGATCTCGTACGATACGTCGGCCATACCCTTGACAGCCGCCTTGAAGACGGCTTGGCCTTCCTGATAGACGTAGTGTTCCCGATTCGTGACGGTCTCCAACGACGGTGGCCGCAGACTACCTCCAGCCTTCTGGTGGAGATGTACCTCGCCAGCACCGTCCATTCGCAGGATGAAGTCCATGATGCCTAGGTTGTCGTCCGCCGATGGTTCGATCAAGACACACCCTCCGCCATCGCCGAAGAGGACGCTAGTTGCACGATCATCAAAATCTAGGATAGCACTCATCTTGTCCCCACTGCAGAGCAACACATTGCGAACTGCTCCCGACTCGACGAGTTTTGATGCCGTGATTAACGAGTACAAAAAGCCGGAACAGGCAGCGGCTAAGTCAAAGCCCCAAGCATTCGTGGCTCCTAGCTTGTGCTGCAGGATGGCCGCAGACGCTGGAAAGATGCGATCAGGTGTGACGGTTGCCACGATGATACAGTCGACGTCCAATGGTGTAATTCCGCGCTGCTTTAATGCCGCTTCAGCGGCCGGCAGTAGGATGTCCGTTACGCCGCCTTCGGTAGCGAAGTGGCGCTCGATGATACCGGTACGGGTCCTAATCCACTCATCCGTCGTGTCGATGCGTTCTGCAAACCAATGATTATCATACACGGTAGGTGGCACGCTGTGTGCGATCGCAGTAATGGTAGCTCTCATGCTGTAGTGTTCTCTGTAGTAGTCTCGGGCGGCACGCCAGACTGTAACTCAGCCTGTAACGCCGCTTGAATGTGAGTATTCACGTCGGCTCGGACAACTTCTTCAGCTCGCCGAAGCATGTTCAGTAGTGCCTTCGACGAACTCGATCCGTGACCGATGATCACCACCCCGTTTACTCCCAGCAGTGGCACACCGCCGTAGTCCTGGTAATCCATTCCGGACAGAACTTTACGGAGAATTGGACGCATCAGTGCCATGCTAACAGCCGGAAGGACCCCCGTACGAGCATAGGAAACGAATCGGTGTTTGAGAAAGCCAATGACACTCTCGGCAAACTTCAGAACGATGTTGCCCTCGAATCCGTCGCAGACGACAACGTCCACCGTTCCCTTAAGAATATCGCGTCCTTCAACGTTACCAACAAAGCGGATTGGTGCTCGTTCCAGCAGTGTGTAGGTCTCCTTCGTGACGGCGTTTCCCTTCTCGCGTTCCTCGCCAACACTGAGCAGACCAACGGTCGGCATTGGTGTACCAACAATGTGTGCGTAGTACACGCTACCCATGACGGCGTAGTCATGCAGGAATCGGGGCTTACTGTCAACGTTGGCTCCCACATCAACAACGAGGGTTGGGCGTTCTCTCTGTGTGGGAAAGAATGAACCAATCGTGGGGCGGCTGACGCCAGGCAGGCGACCACACATCATGGTGGCCGTAGCCATGACGGCACCTGTATTCCCAGCAGACACCACGGCATCGACATTGCCGTTGCGCATGAGATCGACGGCCTTGTACAGGGATGATTCTTTGCGGGACTTCACGATGGTCGACGGCTCGTCGGACATGCTAACAACGTCGTC